>JACDCJ010000036.1 GCA_013817655.1 Actinosomnolentus pattersoniae (SeqCode) | reverse complement strand
AAACGCGCCATCTTCGCGCCGGCTCCTGCCTTGAGCTCCACGGCATGAACGACCGTGCCGACCGGGATGCTCTGAAGCGGCAGGGCGTTGCCGGGCCGGATGTCGGCGCCCGAACCGGACACCAGCCGGTCACCCACGTTCAGTCCCTGCGGCGCCAGGATGTAGCGCTTCTCCCCATCCAGGTAGTGCAGAAGGGCGATGCGGGCGCTCCGGTTGGGGTCGTACTCGATCGAGGCGACCTTTGCCGGGACCCCGTCCTTGTTGCGCTTGAAGTCGATCAGCCGGTACTGGCGCTTGTGTCCGCCGCCCTGGTGTCGGGCGGTGATGCGACCGTACGCGTTCCGCCCGGCCCTCTTCTTGAGTTGACGGGTCAGCGACTTCTCGGGCTGGCCCCGGGTGATCTCCGAGAAATCGGAGACGCTCGATCCGCGGCGTCCCGGCGTGGTGGGCTTGTACTTCCGGACCGCCATCTATGGCCCCTTCGCCTCGAAGATCTCGATCACGTCCCCTTCGGCGAGCGTGACGATCGCGCGCTTCTCGTCCGGGCGCTTTCCGGTTCCCAGGCGGGTGCGCTTAACCTTGCCCTTGCGGTTCAGCGTGTTCACGTTCCGCACCCGGACGTTCCAGATCTGCTGGATTGCCTCCTTGATCTCCGTCTTGTTCGCACCGGGATAGACCAGGAAGGTGTAGGAGTTTCCCTCCAGCCCGGCGTAGGACTTCTCCGAAACGACGGGGCGGATGATGACGTCTCGTGGGCTCTTCACGCTCCAACCTCCTCGGGCCCCTCTTCGACTCGGTCTGCAAGCAGACGACCTACGAGGGCGTCGAGCGCCTCCGTCGTGAAGACCACGCGGTCTGCGTAGAGAAGGTCGTAGGTGTTGAGGTTCCCCGGGTACCCCACCTTGACGTGGCCAAGGTTGCGGAAGGACTTCTCCAGAGCCTCATCGGGCTCGGCGATCACGAAGAGGATGCGGCCGCGCAGCTCGAGCGTATCGAGAAGGGCGATGGCATCCTTCGTTCGAGGCCCGTCGAAGGCCAGGTCCGCGAGCAACGAGAGCTTTTCACTCCGGGTCGCGTCCGATAGCGCCGAGCGCAGGGCCGCCCTCCGCATTCTCTTGTTCACCCGGACCGAGTAGTCCCTCGGTTTCGGCCCGTGGGCCACACCGCCCCCGGACCAGATGGGCGAGCGGGACGACCCGTGGCGCGCGCGGCCCGTGCCCTTTTGCCTCCATGGCTTCTTGCCGCCGCCGGAGACCTCTCCGCGCGTCTTCGTCGAGTGCGTGCCGGCGCGCTGCGCTGCCAGGCCCGCGACCACCACCTGATGCATGACCGGCACGTTCACCGGGGCCTCGAACAGGGCAGATGGAAGCTCTCGCTGACCGACAACGGCGCCCTTCACGTCTCGGACGTCGATCGTCGGCATCAGGCCATCCCCTTTGCGTCCACGGCCTTCACCGAGGAGCGAACCATGACGAGAGCGCCGCTCGGCCCCGGAACCGCGCCGCGTAGCAGGAGCAGATTCCGTTCCGGGTCCGACTCGACCACCTCGAGGTTGAGGACCGTGACCCGCTCGTTCCCCATCTGCCCGGCCATCTTCATCCCCTTGAAGACCCTGGAGGGAGTGGCGCAGGCCCCTATCGAGCCCGGAGAACGGTGCTTGCGCTGCGTTCCGTGGGAGGCGCTCAGGCCGCCGAAGCCATGTCGCTTCATCGTTCCCGCGAAGCCCTTGCCCTTCGACACCCCGACGACGTCCGCCCGCTCGCCGGGCTGGAAGATATCGACGGTGATGCGCTGGCCGGGCGAGTACGTCGCCGACGCATCGGTCCGAAACTCGACGAGGTGGCTGGCAGGCTTCGCGTTCGCCGCCTTGAAATGACCGGCCATCGGCTTGCTGACGCGAGAGCGCTCGCGCTCGAGGTAGGCGAGCTGGACGGCCCGATACCCGTCACGCTCATCGGTCTTCACCTGCGTCACGACGCACGGCCCCGCCTGGATGACCGTCACGGGCAGGGCACGGGAGTCATCGGTGAAGATCTGCGTCATCCCGAGCTTCGTCCCGAGGATGCCCTTCGTCTCCGCCATCGTCCCGTCCCGTCGTCTCGTCGCCGGCCTAGAGCTTGATCTCGATGTCCACGCCCGCCGATAGGTTCAGCCGCTGAAGCTCCTGCACCGTCTTCGAGGTGGCATCCATGATGTCGATCAGCCGCTTGTGCGTGAGCATCTGGAAGTGCTCCCTGCTGTCCTTGTCCTTGTGGGGCGAGCGGATGACCGTGTACACGGTCCGCTCGGTCGGCAAGGGCACCGGTCCCACCACCTTCGCGCCCGTTCGCGTGACGTGATCGGCGATGTCGCGAGCGGCCGCGTCCAGGATCTCGTGGTCGTACGCGCGCAGCTTGATGCGGATCCTCGGCGCCGCCATCAGTGGCAGCCTTCCGTGGTCGCGGGCGATCGGCTGTTGACGCCGCGAACGAGTGCGGTGCGCGCGTTCACTTGAGGATGGTGGTAACCCTTCCGGCGCCGACGGTGCGGCCGCCCTCACGGATGGCGAAGCGGAGACCTTCTTCCATTGCGATGGGCGCGATGAGCTCCACGTTCATGGTCGTGTTGTCACCCGGCATGATCATCTCGGTGCCTTCGGCGAGGTTGATCGTCCCGGTGACGTCGGTGGTGCGGAAGTAGAACTGCGGACGGTAGTTCCCGAAGAAGGGCGTGTGGCGCCCCCCCTCTTCCTTGGAGAGGACGTAGACCTGCGCCTCGAACTGGGTGTGCGGCGTGATGGAGCCTGGCTTGGCCAGGACCTGCCCGCGCTCGATCTCGTCCTTGTCGATGCCGCGAAGCAGCACGCCGACGTTGTCTCCGGCCTGCACGTCGTCGAGCAGCTTCCGGAACATCTCGAGGTCGGTGGCCACGGTCTTTCGTGTGGGCTTGATCCCAACGATCTCGACCTCGGACATCTTGTTCAGGGAACCGCGCTCGACGCGGCCGGTAGCCACCGTCCCGCGACCGGTGATCGAGAAGATGTCCTCGATCGGCATCAGGAACGGCTTCTCGACGTCACGAGTCGGCTCGGGGATGTACTGGTCGCAGGCCGCCAGCAGCTCGTCGATCTTGCCGACCCACTCTGGGTCGCCATCGAGCGCCTTCAGCGCCGAACCCACGATGACGGGGACGTCGTCTCCGGGGAACTCGTAGGCGGAGAGCAGCTCGCGCACCTCCAGCTCCACCAGGTCTAGGATCTCGGGGTCGTCGACCATGTCGGCCTTGTTCAGGAACACGACGATGTAGGGCACACCCACCTGGCGAGCGAGCAGGACATGCTCACGCGTCTGGGGCATGGGGCCGTCCGCGGCGGAGACGACCAGGATGGCCCCGTCCATCTGCGCGGCCCCCGTGATCATGTTCTTGATGTAGTCGGCGTGGCCGGGACAGTCGACGTGAGCGTAGTGCCGGTTGTCGGTCTGGTACTCCACGTGAGCGATGGCGATCGTGATCCCCCGCTCCTTCTCCTCCGGCGCCTTGTCGATCTGGTCGAACGGGGTGAAGTCGGCAAGCCCGCGCTCCGCGAGAACCTTCGTGATTGCGGCCGTGAGCGTGGTCTTGCCGTGGTCGATGTGCCCGATCGTCCCGATGTTGACGTGGGGCTTGGTCCGCTCGAATCTCTTCTTCGCCATCCTTCGTGCTCCTTCCGCTTCCGATCTCGACTTACTCGCCTCGGACCCGCGCGACGATCTCCCTGGAGATCTGGGCGGGCACTTCCTGGTACGCGTGCAACTGCATCGGCGTGTGGGAGGCGCGGCCCTGCGTCCGGGATCGGAGGTCCGTGGCGTAGCCGAAGAGCTCCGCCAGGGGAACCAGAACCCGGATCGAGCGAATGCCGGCGCGCTCCTCGATGTGCTCGATCCGGCCGCGGCGTGAAGTCACGTCGCCCAGGACCTCGCCCATGAACTCCTCCGGCGTCAGGATCTCGAACTCCATGACGGGCTCGAGCAGCGCGGGGTCGGCCTTTCGGGCCCCGTCCCGCAGCGCCATCTGTCCGGCGATCTTGAAGGCGATCTCCGAGGAGTCGACCTCGTGATAGGTGCCGTCCGTCAGGATCGCGCGAACGTCCACCATCGGATACCCCGCCAGGACGCCGGACTCCATGGCCTCCTGGATGCCCTGGTCGACCGAGGGGATGTACTCCCGGGGGATCGAGCCACCGACGATCTTGTTGATGAACTCGTATCCGCCTCCCGCGCCCGTCGGCTCGAGGTCGATGACCACATGCCCGTACTGCCCGCGACCGCCGGTCTGGCGAACGTACCGGGCGACGACCTTGTGCGCGACCTTGCGGATGGTCTCGCGGTAGGCCACCTGCGGCTTGCCGACGTTCGCTCCGACGTTGAACTCCCTGGTGAGGCGGTCGACGAGGATCTCCAAGTGGAGCTCACCCATTCCCGAGATCAACGTCTGACCCGTCTCGTCATTGAAGCGGACCAGGAACGTCGGGTCCTCGTCCGCGAGCTTCGCGAGCGCTACGGTCAGCTTGTCCTGATCGGCCTTCGTCTTCGGCTCGATCGCGACCGACACAACCGGGGTGGGGAACGTCATGGCCTCTAGCACGATGGGGTTGGCCGGCTCGCACAGCGTGTCGCCCGTCGTCGTGTGCTTCAGTCCCACGACGGCGACGATGTCGCCGGTGAAGGCCGCCTCCATGTCCTCGCGGTGGTTGGCGTGCATCTGCAGGATGCGGCCGATCCGCTCCTTCCGACCCTTCGTGGAGTTCTCCACGTGGGCTCCGGCGCGCAGCGTGCCCGAATACAGGCGGATGTAGGTGAGGCGCCCCACATAGGGGTCGGTCATGATCTTGAAAGCCAGCGCCGAGAAGGGCTCGTCATCGGAGGGCTGCCGGACGGCCTCGTCGCCGTTTGGGGTGACCCCGGGGAGAGCAGGCACGTCGAGGGGCGAGGGCAGGAAGGTGACGATGGCATCCAGCAGCGGCTGGATCGCCTTGTTCTTGAAGGCCGAGCCGCACAGCACCGGCGTGCCCTGGGATCGGAGCGTTGCGACGCGCACCGCCCGTCGCAGCTCCTCGGCCGTCGGCTCGTCGCCGTGCACGTACTTGTCCATGAGCGCCTCGTCGTGGTCGGCGAGCTGCTCGAAGAGGCGGTGGCGCCATCCCTCGGCCTGCTCCCGGTACTCCTGAGGGATCTCGCGGTCCTCCCATTCCTCGTCGAGTCCGTCGCTCGGCCAGTAGTGGCCGCGCATCTCGATGAGGTCGATGACCCCGTGGAATCCTTGCTCGATGCCCCAGGGCAGCTGCACGACGAGCGGGATCGCGTGGAGCCGGTCCTCGATCATGCGGACGGCGCGTTCGAAGTCGGCTCCGGTCCGGTCCATCTTGTTGATGAAGCAGATCCTGGGCACGACGTAGCGATCGGCCTGGCGCCAGACGGTCTCGGTCTGGGGCTCGACCCCGGCCACGCCGTCGAACACGGCGACCGCGCCGTCCAGCACGCGAAGCGATCGCTCCACCTCCACCGTGAAGTCCACGTGTCCGGGCGTGTCGATGATGTTGATCCAGTGGTCCTTCCACATGCACGTGGTGGCCGCGGACGTGATCGTGATGCCCCGCTCCCGTTCCTGGACCATCCAGTCCATCTGGGCCGTGCCCTCGTGGACCTCCCCGACCTTGTAGGACTTGCCGGTGTAATAGAGGATGCGCTCGGTCGTGGTGGTCTTGCCCGCGTCGATGTGGGCCATGATCCCGATGTTCCGCGTCCGGACGAGCGGATACTCCCGGATCAGGAGGCCCTTGGCGGCCCCTCCGGGCGTTCGTCTCGCCGTGTCCTTGACCGTCTGCGCCATCTCCAACTTCCTTGCCGGGGTGGCCATCGTTCAGGCCTTCCCGCGCTGGCCGGGCCGATGTCTCCCGGCCTCGCGGCTTCCTTCGATGCCCACGCCCCTTACCACCGGTAATGGGCGAACGCCTTGTTCGCCTCCGCCATCTTGTGAAGGTCGTCCCTCCGCTTGACCGACGCGCCCTGGCCGCTGGCGGCGTCCATGAGCTCTGCCACCAGCCGCTCAGCCATGGAGTGTTCTCGCCGCGCCCGCGAGTAGTTCACCAGCCACCTCATGGCGAGCGTCGTGCCGCGCAGGGGACGAACCTCGACGGGGACCTGGTAGCTCGCGCCGCCAACCCGTCGCGACTTCACCTCGAGCAGCGGACGCACGTTCTCGACGGCTCGCTTGAGCGTGACCACCGGATCGTTCGAGGTCCGCTCGCTGATCGTCTCCAGGGCGTCGTAGACGATGCGTTCGGCAGTCCCCTTCTTCCCGTTCAGCAGGATCTTGTTGATGAGCTGGGTGACGAGCGGGTTCTGGTAGATGGGGTCAGGCACGGCCTCGCGCTTGACTGCAGGTCCCTTCCGCGGCATGGCCGAACCCCCTAGCCGCTCGCCTTGGCGCCGTACTTCGACCGGGCCTTCTTGCGATCCCGGACGCCGGCGGTGTCCAGAGCGGCTCGGACCACCTTGTACCGGACGCCGGGGAGGTCCTTCACGCGGCCGCCCCTCACCAGGACGATGGAGTGTTCCTGGAGGTTGTGGCCGATACCGGGGATGTAGGCGGTGACCTCTCCGCCCGTGGTCAGCCGGACCCGTGCGACCTTGCGAAGGGCGGAGTTTGGCTTCTTGGGAGTGACCGTGTAGACGCGCGTGCAGACGCCGCGGCGCTGCGGAGAGCCCCGAAGCGCGGGGCTCTTCGTCTTGCTCCGCGGGCGCTCACGCCCGGACCTGACCAGTTGCTGTACGGTCGGCATAGCTCTCTTCTCTGCACTCTCGTCGTTGCCCTCGTCCGTCCGACAAAAAGCCGGACCCTATGGCCCGGCCCAGGGAGGAACTGAATCCTGCCTTCCCTTCGGGGTCATGCTTTATTGGGACGATCTGGCACGGCCCGGCCTGTCCGAACCGCAACCGAGAATGCTACGGGTCACCTAAGGAAGTGTCAACGCGACGACCAGCGGAAACGGGTGGGAGTCAGGGCTCCTCAGAGCGGGTTGACTGGCTCCTCGTCCCTGCGGCGGCCGATCACCGGCTCGTCGTGACAATGGCAATCGTGGTTGGAGCATTCCTCTGCCCAGGCCCTCCCGGGGTCCCAGACGATTCCGGGGTCGTCCTTCGCGTACACGAACTGGCACCCGCAGTGAGGGCAATTCTCCGGGAGGACGTCATGGAAGTCGAGCTCCTGGTCTCGCCGCCTGACCGGAAGTTCCTCCTCACCAGCCATGATCAACCTCCCCTCATGCGGACCTGATCATACGTCTGGACCGCCCGACCGACGGCCGGGGTCAGTATTCCCACTGCTGGGCGAAGAACCGGTCCAGGGCACGGATGATCCTCCTTCCCTCTTCCCGGAAGAACGAGGCCTGGGGCGGCGCCGGCGCCCGCCTCGCCGGCTGGCCGTTCTCGCGCCGCTCAGTCAGGCGGAATGCGTCCGGGATCAGGGGCGCTGTCGACAGGTCGACCCGCTCGCCCGCCGGGGGGCGGACCAATGCGTAACGCTTCAGCCGCAGCGCGTTCGCGACGACGGTCACGCTCGATCCGGCCATGGCCGTGGCCGCGACCAGCGGCGACACCTTTCCCGCGGCGGCCAGCGGGATCATGAGAACGTTGTAGGCGAACGCCCACGCGAGGTTCTGGGCGATCACCCAGAAGGTTCGCCTGGCGAGCCCAAGGCACGTCGCCACGAGCCTGAGGTCACCCCCCATGATCAGCACCTGGCCCGCCTCCATCGCCACGTCGGTGCCCGTGCCGAGCGCGATCCCCAGGTCGGCCTGGGCCAGCGCCGGCGCGTCGTTGACCCCGTCGCCAACGAAGGCCACCCGTCGCCCGGCGGCCTGGAGCCGCCGAACCTCATCGACCTTGCTCTCGGGGAAGACCTCGGCGATGGCACGATCGATGCCCGCTTCCCGGGCTGCCGCCTCCACCGTGGGGCGCCGGTCCCCGCTCACGACGCCCACATCCCATCCCCACCCGCGCAGCAGCTCCACGGCCGCGGCGGCGCCTTCCTTCACGGCGTCGAACGTGCCCAGGAGGCCAACTGGTTCCTCGTCGACCCAAACGGCGAAGACGGTGAGACCGGCCCGTGCGAGCGCGTCGGCTCGGCTCGTTAGCTCCTGCGGAAGTCCGTCCGGGCGTCCCACCCGCACCCGGGAAGCGCCCACGCTCGCCGAGATCCCGGCGCCCGGCTCCGCACGGTGGTCCGTCGCCGCGGGCACCTCGATTCCCCGGTCCGCCGCCGCATCGATGACGCATCGCGCGATCGGATGCTCGGATCCCCGTTCGGCGGCCGCCGCGAGAGCCAGAACCCGGTCCGGTGCGGCGCCCACCCCGACGATCTCCTTCAGGCTCATCGAGCCCTCGGTGAGCGTCCCGGTCTTGTCGATGAGCACGGTGTCGATCCGCCGCGCGGCCTCGAACACTTCGCCACCCTTGAACAGGATCCCGAGCTCGGCGGCGCGGCCGCTCCCCGCCATGATGGCGGCCGGCGTCGCGAGGCCGAGAGAGCACGGACACGCGACCAGGAGCACGGCCGCTGCGCGCAGCAGCGCCTCGCCGAGGCCCCCGGAGCCGAAGAACGACAGCCACAGGAACAGTCCGAGCGCCAGCACCAGGACGCGAGGAACGAACACGGCGGCCACGCGGTCCGCGAGCCGCTGGATGGGTGCCTTCGACGCCTGGGTGATCTCCAGGAGACGGACTATCTGGGCGAGCCTGGTGTCCGCTCCCACCTGGGTGAGCTGGATCACCAGCCGGCCCCCTCCGTTCAGCGAGGCGCCCACCACCTCGGCCCCCGGACGGACGTCCACCGGGACCGACTCGCCGGTGAGCATGGAGAGATCCACCGAAGACGTTCCCTCGGTGACTCGTCCGTCGGCGGGGATGTGCTCCCCGGGCCGGACGACGACCACGTCTCCGACCTCGAGCTCCCCAACTGGAACCAGACGCTCGTCCGTCCCGTGGAGGCGGGTGGCACCCTTCGGCTGCCTCTCGAGCAGGACGCGCGCCGCGTCCCCTGCCCTCGCCCGTGCCCTGGCCTCCAGGACCTTGCCCAGGAGGATCAGCGTGATGATCATGGAGGAGGTGTCGAAGAAAGCGTGGTGAGCCCCCGTGAGGACCGCTCCGACGCTGTAGCCGTAAGCCGCGAGGGAGCCGCAGGCGATGAGCGTGTCCATCGTGTGCGCGCCGTGTCTCGCGGCCCGGATCGCCGCCCGGATGAAAGGCCACCCACCGTAGAACTGCACCGGCGTCGCGAACAGCCAGGCGGCGAGGATGCTGGCCCCTGAGCCCCGGTCGACGATCAACGAGAAGGTCAGGACGTATGCCGAGCAGAACGCCGCGACGAGGAGGCGCCGGCGGTAATCCGCTCCCTCTTCGCCGGCCGCGCTCTCGGGGGAGTGGACCCTGGCCTGGTAACCCGCCTTCTCGACGGCGAGGATCAGCCCGGAAGGATCCTCCGAGCCGGAGCGGACTGAGGCCGTCCGCGAGACCAGGCTGACTCGCGCCTCCGAGACCGAAGGCTGACGGAGGAGAACCCGTTCCAGGCGATCCACGCAGGAAGCGCAGGTCATCCCCTCGATGTCGAGGACGACCTCCCGGTCCCGGATTCCCTGACCGCTCACGCGCCCGGTCGCACCTCGATGTCGATCAGGTCGTAGCCCACGTCCTCGGCGGGACACGTCATCCCGCCCACCCTCAGTGTCGCCCCCATCGCCTGGGCTGGGGTCCTCACATTCCACCCATCTGTTGCATCGTCATGCCCGCGTCGTGGAGTCCCGGGAGCAGCGATGGGTTCACCGCGGCGAGCGCCGCGAAGACCAGGAATGCCGCACCGGCAAGGGCCGCGATTAGGCGTGGACGGGGGAGGACCTTCTCGGCGAAGATCACCACCGCGAGGCCCACCATCGCGAACACGTTCATGACGCCGACCGCGATCAGGATCGCCATGAAGGCCCAGCAGCACCCGACACAGACGGCCCCGTCGCGGACGCCTGCCTCCAGGTCGCCCATCCGCCCGTCCCGTCTCCCCCGGCTCATCGGCATCCGGCAGTGGAGCAGGGCACGCAGCTTCCAGGGCAAGAGCTGATATAGGCCGGCCACGGCGAAGATCCCGACGCCGAGCCACTTCGCGGTGTCGGGTGAGGCCTCCACCAGCCGTTCGGTGCCGAGCAGGGCGAGGAACGCCAGCGCCCCGTAGGCGGCCCACGGGATCAGGAACCCGGCCGCGAAGGCGATACCCCGAGGGATCCGGAAGCCCCCGGCACCCGGATGGGCAACGGCCGTCTCGGTGGCGGCGAGCGGCCCGATCGCGGGCAGCATCATCGCCGCCATCATGGCCACCCACATCCCCATGAAGAAGAGGAATGCCATTCCCATGGTGCCGGGCCCGGCTCCCATCGTGCCGGCCTGGCTCACGGTCAGCGCCCACGATCCGGCCGCAATCAGCGCGAGGGTCGCCCACAGAGGAAACGCCGCTCGCCCCGCCGATGCCATCGAGCCGGACCTTTCCATCACAGCGTCACCGTCTCGTGGAGCTCCTCGGCCGTGATCCGCTCGAGCTGCTTATTTCGAGTCTCGACCCCCCAGATCATGATCGCCACTATGGCGAGCACGATGGGGATGGCCCCGACGACGGCGGTCACGGAGATCGAGGGCGCCGCGATCGCCGCCACAACCAGAGCCAGGATCATCACGCCACCGAACTTGGTGGCCCCCGCTGCAAGCCCGGTGCCGCGAGACCGGACCCGGGTCGGGTAGACCTCGGCGGCGTACGCGGCGACGACTGCCGTGAGCGAGCTGATGCCCCAGATCGGGACGATCAGCAGGATGTAGAGCATCGTGCGGTTGTCGACGACCGAGTCACCGGCAAAGGCGAACCCGATCAGCGCCGCGGCGGTGGCGGCCGCCATCAGGATGATCGTTTTCTTCGCGCTCCAGAACCCATACAGCCAGGCGATGGGGAAGTTCAGCGGGAATCCGATCAGGGCGGAGTCGCGCAGGATCTTGCTGGCGTTCACCTCGTCGAATCCAAGCCTCTGGAGGTTCGACGGGATCCATTGCTGGAACCCGTACTGAACCATGCCGATTCCCAGCCCCAACAACAGCACGACCACCGACAGCCCGATGAACGGACCGGTGAACAGCGTGGAGAAGCGGCTCTTCACGTCCCGCTCCACCTTCAGCATGGAGTCGTCCCCCTCGACGACCACCGCCCCGTATCGCTTCATGATCGCCCGAGCCTCCTCCTCCCGGCCATGCTGGAGCAGGAATCGCGGCGACTCGGGGATCCATCGGTTCAGCAGGATCAGGATGAGCCCGGTGGGTAAGCTGATGAGCCACAACATGCGCCATCCGAAAGCGTCCGGAGCACCGATCGTCGAGGCGAGCCAGCTCGTGATGATGTAGGCGCCCGCCACGTCGCCCCCGATCAACACGATGAGCCAGCCACGATGCCTGGCCGGGATGGTTTCCGCCATCAATGCGAACGTGATGGGGAGCATCCCTCCGACCCCCAGCCCCATGATGAAGCAGACGACGAGGTTCATCCAGTACTCCGGCATGGCCCCGCACACGGCCGCTACGATGAAGATGATGGCCGCCAGCAGGATGGAGGCCCGGCGCCCGATCTTGTCTCCCAGCCATCCCCATACGAAGGATCCGATGACCGTTCCGGAGATCCCGGAGAGCGGATACAGCGCGATGGGCAGGGCGTCGGCGGTCGGGTTGAGGGGTCCCCTCAACCCGTACTCGGCCGCCGCGCCGGGGGCGATGAACGCGAGCGTCGTGGGTTTCATCACGTCGATGGTGATGGCGGCCGCCATCACCAGGAGCAGGCCCACATGCGAGGCCTTCATCGGGGCGTCGTCCATGGCTCGTACCTTGATGCGGGAGACGTATCCGCGGCTGACCTCCGACAGGCGCGGGAACAGCCCGTAGCCCGTCGCCGCCAGGCCGCCGAAGATCAGCAGCATGCCGATCATGAATGGAGCGTCTGGCGTCGTTCCGGCCAGGACATAGTTCCGGTCGCTGGCCGCGAAGTAGAAGGGGAGATGCAGCAGCACTCCCAGCGTGACGGCCGCGCTGCCGAGCCAGAAGGCCAGGGGA
>JACDCJ010000182.1 GCA_013817655.1 Actinosomnolentus pattersoniae (SeqCode) | reverse complement strand
GCGCCGGGCCGACGTGATCATGAGCACGAGGGCGCCAGCCGCGAGCGGTGCCGTCGCGACGACCGCCACCGGCCACACGAACGAGAAGCCGAGGGAGATGACGAGGCCGCTCACGAGCGGCAGCGCGATCACGAAGGGGGGAGAGGCGTTCCGGACCATCCATCGACCTGTGCGCAGCCAATTGCCTCGGCGCCACTGCGCCGTCGCGACGATGCCGAGGATTCCCAGCGCCACGAGCGAGACGGTCACGACCATGACGTCCCACCATATCGAACCTGCTGACGAGCCTTCCCTATACTCGGACGCCCGTGTCCGGTCCCGTCGATCTGCGCTCCGACACCGTCACCCGGCCCACGGCCGCCATGCGACGCGCCATGGCGGAGGCGGAGGTCGGTGACGATTGGTACGGAGACGATCCCACGGTCAACCTGCTCGAGGAGCGTTGCGCCGAGGCGACGGGCAAAGAAGCGGCCGTGTACCTCGCGACCGGCACGATGGCGAACCAGATCGCCCTTCACGTGCTGGTGCGTTCGGGCCATCTCGTCGTAGCGGAAGCCCACGCCCACGTTGCCACAACCGAGGTGACGAGCTCGGCGGTCCTGTCGGGCGTCGCCTTCGCGCGTCTAACACCCCGGCGAAGCATGGTGACGGCCGCCGCCGTGGAAGCGGCCCTTAAGCCGGACCCGTATGGCGTCGAGGTCGTCGACCTCCTCGCACTCGAGAACACGCATGGCCATGGGGGCGGGACCGTCCTACCCATCGGTGAGATGAGGGCGATCCGGAAGGCGGCCCTGTCGGCGGGAGTCCCCGTCTATCTGGATGGCGCTCGAATCTTCAACGCGAGCGTCGCGAGCGGCACGTCCGTCACCGAGTTCGCAGCCGAGGTGGACGCCCTCATGTTCTCGCTCTCCAAGGGCCTGGGCGCTCCCATCGGGTCGGTGCTGTGTGGATCGGCCTCCTTCGTACGGGAGGCGAGACGAGCGAAGGTGCTCATCGGTGGGGCGTGGCGGCAGGCAGGCGTTCTCGCGGCCGCCGGACTCCTCGCCCTGGCGGAGGGTCCGCAGCGGCTGCACGAGGACCACGCGAACGCCCGTCGACTGGCGGAAGGGATCGCCGAGGCGACTCCGGGCGCGGTCGATCCGGGGGAGGTCGAGACGAACATGGTCTTCGTCTCGGCCGAGGCCTTGGGGCGCGAGCCGTGGGAGATCGTCGGACGCCTCCGGGAGGAGGGGGTCCTCGCGAACGTCCTGGGTGAGCGGATTCGCCTCGTGACCCATCGCGACGTCACGAGCGCCGACGTCGATGCTGCCGTGGCCGCCTGGCGACGGATCGCCTCGGACGTCGGGGCGCCCGATCTCCGCGCATCTTCGTCTCCGCGCTAGAAGACGGCCCCGATTCGGGGTAGGGTGCAGCGCAATCGCCCGCACCCGAAAAGGAGAAGAGATGTCACAGGTTCCTCCCGACGAACCTCCTTCCCGACCCGTCGCGCCCCCGCCACTCGAGCAACCACTCGGGTCGACGGCCGGGCCCACAACCCGCCCCGGCATGGTCACGGCGGCGGCGATCGTCCTGTTCGTGGTCGGTGGTCTGTACGCCCTCCTTGGAATCTTGGCAATCGCGGGCGGCAGTGCGCTCGGCGGCGATCTTGGGGGTGCCGCCGTGCTGTTTGGAATCCTGTACGCCGCGATCGGGGCGGCCGCAATCTACGCCGGCGTCCAGATCCTTGGGCTACGGGATCGGGGGAGGATCGTCGGGCTGATCGTCGGCGGCGTCGGGGCGCTCCTGGCGTTGATCTCGGTCTTCACCGGGGCGATCCTGGCCATCATCTTCCTGGCGGCCTTCGGGTTCGTCATCTACGTGCTCGTGACGCACGCACGGTTCTTCAGCAAGCCGTAGTCCGACGGACGGGGCGCCGCCGGCTTCCGTCGGCGAGACGGCGCAGCGTTTCGATGTTGCGAGCGGCGTCCTCGAGTCGTCCCGGCGTCTCGCAAACGACGGGTACGCCGCGAACGGGCGGTTGCGCGAGGATCGCCGCGAACCCTGCCTCCCCGATGTGGCCGGCGCCGATGTGCGTGTGGCCGTCCCGGCGCTGGCCGCGGGGGAACGCCGAGTCGTTGGCGTGGACCAGCCCCAAGCGTTCCTCGAGCCCCGTGCTACGTAGCTCGGCGAACGAGGCGGCCACTCCATCGGGCTCGTCCAGCGGGTAGCCGGCGGCGAACAGGTGGCACGTGTCGATGCAAAGGCGGATGCGTTCCTCTCCCTCGGCGGCATCGAGCAGTTCTCGGGCTTCGGGAAGGGTCGACGCGACGGCGCCGGCCGTGCCGGCAGTGAGCTCCACGAGCACGATCGTTCGATCCGCCTCGCCGGCGATCGCCAGCAGGGAGCCCGCGGCCCTCCGTAGGCCGGTGGCGCGGGCCGTGCCGGCGCCCGCCGCCCCGGCGTGGACCACTATCCCCGCCGCCCCGCTTCCCTCGGCCAGTTCGACGGTCGCCCGGGCGAGATCGACCGAACGCTGCCGGAAGCCATCGTTCGGGGACGCGATGTTGACCATGTAGGGCGCGTGCAGGAAGAGCGGTCCGATCGACGCGGCCGCCCATGCGGAGCGGAAGGCCTTCACGCTGGCCTCCGGGACGTTCGGATGAGCCCAGGCACGGGGGTTCGATCCCCAGATCTGCGCCGCCGCGGCGCCGCACGCGTGCGCCGAATCGATCGCCCCCATGAGGCTCCCCCTGGTGGGGACGTGGGCGCCGACCGTCACCCGCGTCTCCTTCGCCGCCTCGACGGACCGGGCGCCGCCCGGCCGCTGCGCGGTCAGGGGCTCAGGACGTAGATCGTGACGCGCTGCCCCTCCTGGACCGTCTCGCCCGGTGCCGGAGCCTGGCCGACCACCTTGTCGCCCACCGAACCGGGGACGACCGTCACGTCGACGTCTAGCCCGAGGCCTCCGAGCACCTCGAGGGCCTCCTCCCGGGTCGAGGACCGGACGTCCGGCATCGCGAAGGTCCGAGGGCCGAGGGAAACCACCAGCAGGACGGTCGAGCCGCGCGGCGCGTCGGTCCCGGCGATCGGGTCGGTCCGCACGACGGCGCCCTGCTCCACCGTCGGCGAGTTCTCCTCGACGAGCACGACGAAGAATCCCGCCTGGCGCAGGGCCTCCTCCGCGGCCGAGGCCGTCTGGCCGGCCAGGCTCGGAACGGTAACGGGAGCCGATCCAAGGCTGACGGTCATCGTCACGACCGAACCTTCAAGCACCTCCTGACCGCCGTTCGGGTTCTGCGCCATGACGCGGCCCTCCGGGACGGCATCGCTGTAGTCCCGCCGGACGTCGAGCCGGAAGCCCGCGCCCTCCAGAAGGTCGCGAGCGGCCTGCTCATCCACGCCGATGACGCGCGGAACCTCGAAGAGCTCCGGCCCGCGGGAGAGGATGAGGAGGACCTCCGAATCGACCTCCAGCCTGGCTCCGGCCGCCGGGATCGTGCGAAGGACGGACCCTGCCTCGACCTGTGCGGAGAACTCCTGCCGTCCTATCGCGGCTGAGAATCCGAGGCTGCCCAGGATCTCCTCCGCACGGGCCACGGTCGATCCGCTCACGACGGGCACGTTCTCGTAGCGTGGGATGGCGAAGGCCCACACGGTCCAGCCCACGAGAATGATGAGCGCCAGGGCTCCGGCGGAGGCCGCGATGCGACGGGACCGCGGGGTGCGAGCATGCCGAGGCGGCCGGATACGCGGAACGGTGACGGTCGGTACGCGCTGTCCGGG
>JACDCJ010000035.1 GCA_013817655.1 Actinosomnolentus pattersoniae (SeqCode) | reverse complement strand
GGCGTGGCGATCGACCAAGCGACGGGGCTCATCCTCGGAAGCGACATCAACAGCGGCCTTTGGATCGTGCGACCGTTGTGAGCTGAGGCTCTCCCCCCGGGGGCTGCGCGGACCGCAGGGCGCAGCCCGGGTGCAGGCTCGAGCATGGAGGTCGTGATCTCCCGGAGGTCGCTCCATGGCTTGACCGGTCCTCTGCCGCCACCTAGAGTCCGTCGCACTCGACGAAAGGTGCACGGATGCGCAGGTTATCTCGAGTTCTGCCCCTGCTGGCCCTTGCGGTCCTCCTCCCCTTCCCATTGGACCGCACCAGTGCTTCCGGAGCACCACCGAAGGATGTCGAGGCAACGTCCGGCCAGGGCAACGGCTACATCGCGTTCGCAAGTGACCGAAGCGGCGACAGCGAGATCTGGCGCATGGATTTCGACGGCGGGAAGCCCGTCAACCTCACGAACGACCCGGCGGTTGACACGGAACCGGCCTGGTCGGCCGACGGCACCAGGATCGCCTTCAGCAGCCGACGCACCGGCGACACCGAGCTCTTCGTCATGGCCCTGGACGGTTCGGAGCTCCAGCAGCTTACGAACAACCCGGGCTCGGACACCCAGCCCAGTTGGTCCCCGGACGGCCAGAAGATCGCCTTCACGAGATCCCTCGGCGGCAACAAGGAGATCTTCGTGATGAACGTCGATGGCACCGGCGAGATCAACGTCACGAACCATGCCTCAGCAGACTCGGAACCGGCCTGGTCACCGGCGGGGGACAGCATCGCCTTCACGAGCCGCCGCCGAGGGAGTGACGACATCTTCGTCGTCCGGCCGGACGGCTCGTCCGTCAAACGGCTCACGCTCGATCCCGCCTCGGACAGCCAGGCTTCCTGGTCACCTGAGGGGGACTGGATCGCCTTCTCCAGCGATCGCGACGGGAACCGGGAGATCTACGTCATGACGTCGAGGGGGAGCGGTCAGATCAACCTGACCAACAATCCCGGCGCCGACACCGAGCCGGCGTTCGCACCGGAGGAGGGCTACCGGCTGATCTTCAACACCGATCGGGACGGGGATGGCGAGATCTATGTGACCTGGAACGCAGGCACCGGGCGGGAGCAGTTCAACCTCACCAACAGCTCGGTCTCGATGGATGCCGCCCCCAACTGGCAACCGCTCGTGGCATCGCCTCCGTCCGGCTCGCCCATCGAGAACGTGGTCATCATCTTCATGGAGAACCAGTCCTTCGATGCGGTCCTTGGCAGGCTGTGCCTGCAGGACGATCGGTGCGACGCGGTGTCGGAGGGCCAGATCTCCACCGGGGAGACCATCCCGCTTCGCGACGCCACGGACATCGTGCCGCCCGTTGGGCATAGCTGGTTCGCCCAGACGGCGGGGATCAACGGGGGGCTCATGAACGGGTTCGATCAGATCCTCGGGTGCGGGCCCGAATTCGAGTATGCGTGCTACCAACAGTTCGAACCGGAGCAGATCCCTTCGCTCGCCGAGCTGGCTCGAACCTTCGTGATCTCGGACCGAACGTTCGAGACGGACGCCGCCGGGAGTTGGGGCGCACACACCCTCCTCGCCTCGCCCCACCAGAACGGCTTCTACCAGGCCGGGCACCACAAGGGTCAGATACCGGGGGACTACACCACCGGCTGGGGGTGCGACAGCGGAAAGGACGGACCCTGGGGGCCGACCTGGTTCGAGTACTTCGGCAACCACTATCCGGAGCCTCCCCTGGATAGCGACTACCCGACGTGCACCCCGATGCAGGACGGGAGCGGGCCCTACCGGCCCTCGGCGGTCCCGTGGACCCAGACGATAATGAACCGGCTGGACGGCGCCGGCGTCAGCTGGAACATCTTCGCTCCCGGTGTTGATGACGGGGCCTACGGCTGGTCGATCTGCCCGACGTTCGCGGACTGCCTCTACACCGAACAGAGCAGCAAGCACGTCGAGCCCGAGCTGTTTCCCGAGGTTGCCCGCAACGGCACGTTGCCTCGCGTCTCGTGGGTGATCCCGAGGGCGAGCAATTCACAGCACAACGGCAAGTCGATGATGGCGGGGGACAACTGGATCGCCGAGCAGGTTAGCGCCATCATGGAGGGCCCCGACTGGGAGAGCACCGCCATCTTCATCACCTGGGACGACTGCGGCTGCTTCTACGACCACGCCCCGCCGCCCCTCGGGAAGGGCATCCGCGTGCCGATGGTGATCGTGAGCCCCTATGCGCGGCCCGGCTATACGGACTCCAGGGTGGCCACATTCGCCTCCATGCAGGCGTTCATCGAGCACACCTTCGGGCTGGCCCCGCTGGCGGTGGAAGACGCCTACTCGTACGACTTCTCCCAGAGCTTCGACTACACGCAGGCGCCCCTTCCCCCGGTGCGTCTGGAGCCGCACCCTCTGGAACCGTGGGTCGTGGAGTGGCTCAAGTACCATCCGCACACGGAGGAGTTCACCTGAGTTTCACCCAGCGCCCAGCGGACGGGAGGACGGTCGCCTTCTCGTCCGAGGCGACGAACCTGGACCCGGCCGATCCCGACACCGTGGGCGACGTGTATGTCAAGAACCTGGTGACCGGCGACATATCCCGGCCTCAACTTCGGACGCAGGAGTCAAGGCCAACGGCGTCAGCGGCGACACGAGCCTCTCGGCGAACGGAACTCGTGTGGGGTTCACGAGCGAGGCCAAGAACCTGGACCCTGCCGATCCGGATGATCTCTCGGATGTCTTCGTGAAAGATCTCGCCACCGGGCCTGACACTCGTATCGGTTCCAGAAGAAGGCGCGAAAGCTCAGACCCACAGCCAGGGGCCCTCGCTCTCGGCCGACGGCACCGTCGTCGCCTTCTCCTCGCGGGCGAGAAACCTGCATCCGGCCCCTCCGGGTGCTGTTCGCCGAGCACGGGGGTGAGGAGGTAGATCACTCCCGGGATGGGTTCTTCGTGGCCTTCGACGACCCAGGTTCGGCGCTCGAGAGCGCCGTGGCGATCCAGCGGTCGCTGGCCGAGCACCGAAGGACCCACGGGTTCGCCCCGCAGGTCCGCATCGGGCACCGAACGGTTCCCTCGTAGTTGCTGCAGACGATCCGCGCCTGGCCCTCGGCGGCCTCGAACTCCACGGGGGCCCGCTCGAAGCTCTTCACCATGTCGGCCACGCTGCCGAGGCGACCGAGCGTGGAGGCGACTACGGGGGCAAGGGCGTCCATGAGGCCGCCCGCATCGGCGGCTTGGCCGACGGGGGGAGATCCTGGCTTCGGCCGAGACCGTGGAAGCCGCCGGGGGGGGGACTGGCAGGTCTCGGAATCCCGAGAGATTCAGCTCAAGGGTATCTCCGAGCCGGCCCGCGTGGTGACGGTGTCCAGGGCGCTAGCTTGGTGGCCCGCTGCTGAGTCGAGCCTCCGGCTCCAGAGCCGCGGAGTCTGCACCCTCACTCTGGACAATCCCCGCCTGAGGCGTCATTCTCCCGATGTCTGTTTGCCGGACTGCAGGGGAGGATCGCATGGGCAGGTTGGGGGCACGCGTCGGCTCGGTCATCGCGCTTCTGCTACTGGTTCAGCTCACGCTCGGGGTTCCGGCAACCGCTGGGCTCGCCCCCGATCGCTTCGATCCGAACGCCGGTCTGGTTCGCTGGGCGGAGTCTGCGCGGAGCGAAGGGATCAACGCCCCCAGCACAGGCCCGATAGCCGACCACTTCGAGATCGTCGGACACTCGGACCTGGGCGGGGACGGGTTCAATGCGGACGTGTGGGTCCACGGGGACTTCGCCTATGTCGGCGTGTGGGGCTCGGGAGAAATCTGCCCGGCCACGGGTGTGAAGGTTGTCGACGTCTCGGATCCTTCTGCACCGGATGTCGTGAGCGTGCTCTCGAATCCCGAGGGAACGTCGGCTGAGGACGTGGTCGTGCGAAGTGTCGACACACCCTCGTTCAAAGGAGACCTGGCGGTCGTCGGTATCCAGCACGCCTGCGGTGCGCGACGGCAGGGGCTGAGGTTCTTCGACGTGACCGACCCCACCCGGCCGGTGATGCTCGCCGACTGGAAGTCACCCGCCCGGGCTCCCGGATGCCATGAGGTCGACCTCGTTCAGCGCGACGACGGGACCGTGCTCGCGGGATGCGCAGACCCGTTCGCCGAGCTGATCGTCGGCAAGGACGAGGTCGTGCTGGTTGACGCGACGGATCCGAGCAATCCACAGAAGATCGGCGGATGGGCGCTCCTGGCGGACCTCGGACAGAATCCCGCCAAGGGCGTGGGATGCGGCCAGGTGGCCTTCGCCCACAGCGTCCGTTTCACCGATGGGGGAGAGACCGTGTATGCCTCTTACTGGGATGCCGGGACGATCAACCTGGACATCTCGAATCCCGCCGCCCCACAGTTCGTGGGCACCACGAAGCTCCAGCCCCTGGATGAGGACGGGGACAATCACTCGATGACGACCGCCGAGGGCGGAAAGCTCATCATGATTAACCCCGAGGACTTCTCCCCCGTCGAGTGCGGATCTCGGTGGGGTGGCTGGGGAGAGGTGTGGATCTACAACAACGAGAACCCCTCGAACACGCGGTTCCTGGCGTCGTTCTCGACGCCGAACTCGGACTCGGGCCGAACGGATGGTTTCTACACCGTCCACAACACGGAGGTCTCGGGGCAGGACGCCTATTCAGCCTGGTACTCAGACGGAATCGTGTGGTGGGGCTTCAAGGGCGTACCGGGAATGAAAGGCCAGTTCGTGCCCGCCCCCGCGCCAGATCCTCATGGGTTCTTCCCGACGGTTCCGATCATGTGGGGCGTGGCGATCGACCAAGCGACGGGGCTCATCCTCGGAAGCGACATCAACAGCGGCCTTTGGATCGTGCGACCGTTGTGAGCTGAGGCTCTCCCCCACGGGCTGCGCGGCGTCGAGGACCAGATGGAGCAGGTCAGCTTGAGCGCTGACGGCGGCTCGAGCGATCGGTTATCTCAAGCGCGAGGAGAAGCCAGGCCACTCGGCGTTCCACGGTCACAGGTCCGCCTCCCCACTTGCTTCCGATTCCCGCCAGGGACCACGATGGAGCGTGGGCGGAGTGATCCAGCGGAACAGGTTCAGGCCCGGGCGCTTGCACCAACACTCCGGATAGCACCCGCAGCTGCGGAGGCCGGCCCGCTCGAGAGCAAGCCCGACGAGTCCCGTGATCACGACGCCTGCCCCTATGATCCTTGCGAGTTTCCCGACCACCGCCTCCTCCGTCTCGGGTGCTGGGCCCTGGTGGCCGAGCATCCATTCCTCCTGCACGATACGACAGCGCAACCGAGAACGCGCCTTGTCCTTCGCCGTGGGTGATGACATCGTGAGCCCGACGGGGTAGAGGCCCATGCTGAGGAGGTTGTGATGAGTATGGCACGCAGGGTCGGCGGGTCGTTCGCATTGGCCGTTGCGCTGGTCATGTCGGTTCAGAGTTCGGCCCTCGCAGCTGTGGTGAACGTGGAGATCGGAGGGCCGGCTCCCGGCTTCACGCCTGCGACGGCCAAGCCGAAACAGGGCGATTCCGTCCTCTGGACGAACGCCGACGACATCGCGCACACCACCACGAGCAACGGGTGTCCCAGCTCCGGCGAGCCCGGCGTCGGGCTGTGGTGTTCGCCGAGCATGGGCCAGAACGCCACCTACTCGTTCATTTTCCGCGCGGCGGCGAAGTACCCGTACGTCTGCATCTTCCACGCAAGCATGAAGGGCACGGTGCAGGTGAACATGAAGGCAAGCCCGATGAGCGGAGGCACTGGGACCACGTTCACCATCGTCTGGGCCAAGGCGTCCATCCCGAACGGATTCAACGCCGACGTCCAGATCAAGCGGCCCGGTGACGCATCCTTCTCCAACTGGATGCTGAACCAGGTGAACACCATGGTGAGCGAATCGTTCACCCCGGACCAGGGCGTGGGCACCTACCAGTTCCGGTCCCGGCTCCAGAACGACGCCTCCGGAGGAGCGAGCAACTACTCGAAGCCAGTCTCGATCCAGGTCAGCTGAGTCCTGGCTACCCGCGCGGCAGCGAGGAGGCGAGCGCCTCCACGACCTGCTCCTGGAGCCAGCCCAGGTAGTAGTACAGGGCGTGGGCGTGGGCCTCGGGGTCATCGTCCGGCATGGACTCCGGGTTCAAGTCCTCCCTGACGTCAAGCTTCGTGCCGAGGACGAGGCGAAGGTCGTTCAGCGCCGTCAGCCAAGCCTGCATCTGCTCCTCGTCGAGCCTTTCGGCGTCGATCGTCCCTTCCAGGACCTCGAGCGCCTGCAGGCGTCGAAGCCGCAGATCGTCGTGGACTAGCCGCTCGTACTCGGCGTTCGCCTCGGGATCGTCCTGGTAGGCCGGTGGGAAGAGCCGGAGAAGGCTGGCGTCTTCCGCGTCGAGAAGGCGGCGCAGCTGATCCGGGAGGGCCCGGAGCACGTCGCGCTCGACACTCGGCAGGCGGATCTGGAAGTCTCCCCGCCGCGTCCGCCTTACTCGCCAGCCGGGGCTCCTCATGGCCGCAGCGAGGCGGTGCCTCGCGGGGGGAGGGGTCGCGGCTCAGGTGTCATGCTGCATGGTGGCCCAGAGCCCGTGTTCGTGCAGGCGGAAGACATCCAGCTCAGCCTTCTCCCGCGGGCCACTCGAGACGACCGCCTTTCCCCGGTGATGGACGTCCAGCATGAGCCGGGTGGCTTTCTCGCGTGTGTAGCCGAAGAGTTTCTGGAAGACGTATGTCACGTAGGACATCAGGTTGATCGGGTCGTTCCAGACGATCACGACCCACGGTCTGTCCGGCGAGAGTAGGTCTTCGTTCGACGGGCGGTCGACCTCGGCCGGGGCGGTGGGGAGACTGCTGGCGCCAAGCGTGTGGGACCGCATGCCCTGGTCAGGGGGCTGGATCCTCGGCGCCGCCCTTGGGTGGCAGGTAGCCACTCCCGCCGGGCGCCACCGGGGGTCGCTCCGTATCCGACAGGCGGCGATCGTCTGGATCGGTCGACCCGGACGCATCCTCGCCGGCTTCCTCATCGCGCTTGGCTCCCTCCTCCCACGCGACAGGCTCGTCCTGGAGCGAGGGCCGGTCCTCTGCATTGGCGTACGGCTTTCCGGCACGCTCGGCCATCATCCGGCCGAGCTCATCCGCCTCCTCATCGCTCAGGCCCTCGGAATCGCGCTTGCGCTCGAGTTGCTCGAAACGCTGATCGTCCACTCGACCTCCTTCGACTCTCCGGGCCGGGGCGTCTCACCTGAAGTGTGGCACGATCGTGCCACTCGAGGGCACGCTCGCCGCTGACGTCGAGCTGCTTTGAAACTGCTACAGTTCGCGCGAGGGTTCAGCACGCGCACTTTGCTCCGAGCAGTTCCCTCAGCGCCCCCCGGTGGGGCAGAGCCGACGGGCAGGAAACGCTCAAGCCCGGGACGGCCAGGAAAGGAGGGGATTGCTTGTGGCAACCGGTGTCGTGAAGTGGTTCAACTCCGAGAAGGGATACGGATTCATCTCCCAGGAGGACGGCCCTGACGTGTTCGTACACTTCAGCGCCATCCAGGGGACTGGGTACCGCAACCTGGAGGAGAACCAGAAGGTCGAGTTCGACGTGACTACGGGCCAGAAGGGCCCGCAGGCAGCGAACGTCCGCCCGACCGCCTGAGCGCGTAGGCGCTCGAAGACGCTCGAAGGGGCCGCCGGATCGGCGGCCCCTTCGTCGTGTTGCGAGGTCTTCGTGATGTCCGGATCAGCGTCGAGGGCCTCTGGGGGCTCCCCCCGGACCGCCAGGACCTGCGCCCCCGGGACCTCCGAAGCGCCCCCCGGGACCCCCGCGAGGTGGCCGCCCCTGAAGCGCAGGGAATTTCGGCAGCCTGGTCATGCGCGGGGCATGCCCCGAGCGCTCGATACGAACCTTGAGGTAGTCGGGCTCGATCCAGCGGTCCGTCTCGCGCCAGCCGGCGGCGAGCAGATATCGAAGCCGGCCCGCCGCGTTCTTGCGGAGCTGATCCGTCCCCGGCACCTTAAGGTGCAGCCGCTCGACGCGGACCTCCTTGTAGTCGGCCACCGTGCTCCTTCCGTACGACGGGGTCGTCGTGGTGTTGTTGGATCGAAGGCCAGCCTAACAGCATCCCCCGGTACCATCGGTTGATGGGACGTTCCCGCCGGCTGTGGCTGGCGCTGGGCACGATCTACGTGGTGTGGGGGTCCACCTATCTCGCCATCCGGGTTGCCGTGGAGACTCTCCCACCCTTCCTGATGGCGGCGACACGGTTCCTCGCTGCGGGCGCGCTGCTATTCGTCTGGGCCATTCGGCGCGGAGATGTGAGAGAGGACCGCGTGGGGCGAGCGCAGTGGAAGTCGGCGGCGCTGATCGGCGGGCTCCTCCTCCTCGGTGGCAACGGAGGGGTCGTCTGGGCGGCGCAGCGCGTGGCCACGAGCGTGTCCTCGCTCCTCATCGCGACAGTTCCCATATGGATGGCCATCATGGCGGCCCGCATCGGTCGTGAACGAATCCGGGGCCGCACCGTCGCGGGGCTGGTTATCGGCTTCGCCGGAACCGCGCTGCTCGTGCGCTCCGCCGGCGCCACCGGAGGTCCCGTCGATTCACTCGGCGTCGCCGTACTGATCGGTTCCGCGGTCTGCTGGGCAACGGGGTCGGTCCTGTCCGGGCGACTTCCCCTCCCGCGGCGGCCGCTCGTCGCGACGGCGATGGAGATGCTCGCCGGCGGTTCGATGCTGATGATGCTTGGCGTCCTGACGGGCGAGCTCTCCGAAGTCCACCTGGACCGGATCTCACTCGCCTCCGCCCTGGGCCTCGGCTATCTGATCGTCTTCGGGTCGCTGATCGCATTCAGCGCCTACATCTGGCTCCTGGGCAACGCGTCGACGTCGCTCGTATCGACCTACGCCTATGTCAATCCCGTCGTCGCGGTGTTTCTCGGATGGTCAGTCCTAGATGAACCGATCGGGGCAAGGACGCTGATCGCTGCCGGGCTCATCCTGGCAGCCGTGGTGCTCATTCTGACCGCCGAGGCTCGAAGGAGGCACGATCTGCGGGAGCCCGCACCTCCCGGAGACGGCGTTGTCGCCGCCGGAGGGCAAGCCATGGAACGGACGCCGGCCCCCTGAGGACCGGCCGATCCGGTCCCTCAGGCGCCCTCTGCCGCGCTCCCTCCTTCCGGATCTCCGAGCTCCCCATTGCCCGAGGGTACCTCGGAGTAGACGGGGGCCGGAACCGGCAGCGAGGGTAGCGGAACGGTTGGCTTGGAGTGCGCCTTGTGCGCCGCGAGCGCCTCGGCGTGATACGCCTCGGCCTGCTCGACGAAGTGAGGAACGTGGTACGGGCGTCCGTCGATAAGGGGGCCCGGCCGGCCCTCGATTATCGCCTCGACGTCGTCGCCGGTCACCGTCCTGTTCGTCTCCAGCGCGTGTGCGACGGCGAGCACGGTCTTGCGCTCATCCGACAGCAGATCGGCGATCCGCTCGAGCAGCTCCCCGAGCTTCTCCTCGATCCGGTAGCCCAAGTTGCTCTCGAGGAGATCCTTCTCCTTCTGGGACTCGCCCTTGCCGGGCTTCCCCCCGCCACCGATGCCAACCTCGTGAGTCACGCCGTGCGAGGCGACTGTGGACCCCATGCCCCAGTACCCCTCCATCATCGTGGCCAGCTTCGTGGCGCTCTCGAGGTCTCCGGAAACGCCGGAGGAGCTGTCACCCTCGAAGAAGAGGCGCTCTCCCGCCAGCGAGGCGAGGCTCACCATGATGTCTGCCTCGTACTCGGTCCGCCAGCGCGTGAACTGATCCTCGGGAGGGATGGATGCCACCATCCCGAGGTAGGTGCCCCCCTTCTCGATCGTCGCGATGTCGATGGTGAGGTGGCGCCGAACCTTGTAGGCGGCGACAGCGTGGCACGCCTCGTGCACGGCCACGGCGTGGCGCTCGCGCTCGATGTACTCGACGTCCTCCGGCGGTCCGAGATCCTTCAGTTGCTTCGCCTTGATGACGTCCTCCCAGAGGATCGACTCACGCCCTCTCCGGATGGCGTTGATGAGCGCCTCGTTGACCAGGTCCTTGATGGAGGCTCCGGTGGCGTAGGGGGTGATGGTCGCCAGCTTCTCGATCTGCTCGTCGGTGAGCTCGTTCCTCACCTTCGCGAAGTAGCCCTGGTACGTCCGGATCCGCCCCACCTTCGAGGGGTAGCCCACCTTGTAGATGCGGTCGATCCGTCCCGGACGCAGGAGCGCCTCGTCCAGGGCCTGAGGGAGGTTGGTCGCCATCATCACCAGGATCCGGTACTTCGGCGGGGGCTTCGGACGCATGCCGAGCGCCCGGCGGACGACGCGGTTGAAGAAGCCGCGGGGCTTCTTCAGGCCGGACAGCTCCGTCAGCAGCGCGTTCAGCGTTCCCATCCCCCCGCCCATCCCCATGCCGCCCATGATGATCCGGTCGGTGATGCCGCCAGGGCGCTCGCCGGCGGTCGAGGGCTCGAGGCTGCCGCGGAACAGCAACGAGGCCGCATCGGCCGAGACGTAGGACAGCCCGTTGCAGGGGGGATTCGCCGACCACGCGCTCGGCGTCATGGACCCCCCGCCCCACGGGCCTCCGCCCGAGAGCGCGCCGCGGTTCCCCAGCGAGTCGGCCTCGTCGAAGAACACGATCACGCCCCCGTACTTCACGGCGAGCTTGCGGAGCTTCCGGAACAGCGACTTGACCTTCAGGATGCCTACGCCCATGAACATCTGGATGAACGCGCCGGGATCCACGAAGACGAACGGCTTGCCGGTCTCGCCCGCGACGGACTCGGCCATTAGCGTCTTGCCGGTGCCGGGAGGGCCCCACAGCAAGATGCCCCCGGGCACGTATCCGCCCTTGCGCTCGATGGATTCGGGGTCCTCGAGGAAGACCATGTTCTCCTTCACCTTCGCAAGGACGTTGTCCTGACCCCACACGTCCGTGTAGCGCGTCTTGATGTCGTCGGGGAAGTACACGTCCACGCCGCCCCGCGACAGGAACCAGAAGAGACCGACGAACTGGACGATCACGAAGAAGAACCCGAACGACAGCTGGAGGATGAAGGGCAGCGCCTGGAAGAGCACGACCGGAAGCTGGAACAGCGCGAGCGCGGGCGAGAGATCGAACAGCTTGGCGAGGACAAGGTCCAGGATGACCAGGAAGAACAGCACCTTCAGCACACGGCCGATCCGGTAGCGGTTCCAATCGTTCATCCGCCCGGCCCGGCGGCCGAAGCCGCCGAAGACGCGGTCGGTCCAGAAACGGTGATATGCGGAGGAACGCTCGCTGATCAGGTAATGGAGCTGCCGGATCAGCTCCAGGCCGGCGAGCAGCAGAAGCCACCAGTGCGCCCTCGTCGTCTGGGCGAACGCGTCCTGGAACGAGATCAGCCCTGCGAACTCGGCCAGCGTGCTCCAGACGAGCACCATGAAGGCGCCCAGCAGCAGAAGCAGCAGCTTGATGCGATCCCACCACGCGAGCGGCTTGCGGGTGGCCCGATCCTCGTCTCGCAGCCTGCTCTTGTATTCGGGAGGCGGGGTTGGACCGCTGTCGTGATCTGGCCAGGACAGCCCGGGCTTGTCCTCTCCGTTCGAGCTCATCTCACTGCTCCTTCACGGTGTAGGAATCCACGATCTGGTCGATCGTGCGCTGATGCTGCTGGAAGCAGTCTGCCGTGCACTGAACCCAGAAGAGGTAGAGGAGGTTCGTCGCGGGATCCAGCAACCCGATCTGGGTCACCCGGAGGATCTGGTTGCCGGCCACCGCAGTGAGGTTCCCCGCGAGGGAGAGGTTGTAGTCCAGCCGCAGCCCATGGACGCCGCCATCGAGGACCACGTCCTCCTCGGCAAGGACGTCCACCTGGTCGTTCTGGAAGAGCTCGTCTATCGGGAACAGCGCGTTGCGGATGGACTGTAGCGACATCCGGTCGCGCGTCACCGGAGTCAGCTGGCGGACCTCCGCGCGAACGACCGGGAACTTCGGTAGCTCGGCTCCGATAACGTGGTCGATCGAAGGATCGGGCGCGGCGTCGTAGGCCTCCAGGAACTTGAAGCCCTCGTTCGCCCCAGGCGAATCGCTCAGATCCACCGCCACGAGTATCTCCTTCTTGTTGAATCGCTCCCAGTCGCTCGGCACCTTGAAGAACGCGTCGGTCTCGGAGCTGCGCACGAAGGTGTATCCGCTGGTCCCTCCGCATGAGGCGAGAACGACGGCGACGGCCATGCCCGCAGCAGCCATCCATCGGCAC
>JACDCJ010000181.1 GCA_013817655.1 Actinosomnolentus pattersoniae (SeqCode) | reverse complement strand
GCGGCGGTGAACACGACAACGTCACGACCCCCGGTCCGTGCCGCGGTGAACTTACCCCGGGGCCACTCGATCACCCGGCTCACTCCCTCCGCCAGGCGGACGGTCGGCCTCGTCACCTGGAAGTCGTAGAACTCTTCGGGGTCCAGCGAGGCGAACTCTCGGGCATCCCATCGCTCCGTCAGGTAGTCGGCCGCCATCGAGGCCGCCTCGCCCCCGTCGTTCCACCCGCGAAACGCGCAAAGGAACGCGGGACGATCCAGGGCCGGACGGTCCGAGAAGCTGACATGGTCCACGAGGCCAGCATAGCTTTGCCCCTTCGGAACATTCCCCTTCCCGGTGGCTCGCCAAGGTAGGACAATGCCGGGGTGAATCCCGTCAGGATCGACAGAAAGCGCACCCCGACCCAGGGGGGAGAGCCGCCGTTGCGGCTCTCCGGTCCCCCCCACGCATCACCGCCCGAGGGGATCCTGTCGGACATCACGCACCTCCTCGTCTCGGAGACCTCGCCGGAACTGGTCCTGGGCGCGGTGGCCGACGCCCTTTCCGAGCTGATCCCCCACGACACCCTCAGCCTCTACCGAGCCGACCCGGCGCTTCGCGTTCTGCGGCCGGAGCTCGTTCGGGACACGCACGCGGCGGAGATCCTGGCGATGGGATCCCTGCCGTACGGCACCGGCATCGCGGGAGCCGTTGCCGAATCGGAGAAGCCACAACTGGTCCAGGACACCGATCTCGATCCTCGCGCGCAGTTCGTGGACGGGACGCCGCGTGAGGCAGAGGCCCTAATCGCCATCCCGCTGTTGGCCCGGGGGGATCTCAAGGGCGTCCTCTCCCTCTACCGCCTCGGAGAGGGAAATCACTTCGCCGAGAACGAGTTCAGCCTCGCCATCCGATTCGGCGAGCTCGCGGCGCTCGCGATCGACAACGCAGAGATCAGGGCGAGGCTGGAAACCGAGGCAGTGACCGACCACCTCACGACGCTAAACAATCACCGCTACTTCCACGAGCGGCTGGGAACCGAGATGCGAAGGGCCAGCCGGCGACGGTCCCCCGTCAGCCTGCTCCTCTACGACATCGACGACTTCAAGCGCGTGAACGACGTCTACGGGCATCTCGTCGGCGACCGCGTGCTCCAGGCGGTGGCCAGCATCACGAAGGACAGCTGCCGGCGCGAGGACGTCGTGTGCCGCATAGGTGGGGAGGAGTTCGGCGTGATCCTTCCCGATTGCGAGCTCGGCGACGCGGTGGCCGCTGGAGAACGCCTGCGCCTCGCCGTCGAGGAGGCCTCCCTGCCGGTGATCGGAAGCATCACCGTGAGTGTCGGCGTCGCCCAGGGTCCGCTTCATGCCTCGAGCCCCCGGGAGCTCGTGAGCCACGCGGACCTCGCGCTGTTCCAGGCGAAGGCTGATGGCAAGAACCGGGTGCGGACGCCGGAATCGGCCCCGCCCACCGAGTCCGGAGGCGAGCCCGGAGCGGGGTATGGCGTCCGCGGCGAGCTCCGGTCGGCCGCCCACCTGCGGGTGCTCGAGCGCCTGTCGGCCCGGCTTAACAGGTTGAACGAGGTGGGTCAGATCGGGGAGGCCATCACGTCGGAGCTGCGTAGCCTGATCGACTACCACAACTGCCGAGTCCATCTCCTGCATGCGGATGGGGTGACGCTGTACCCCGTGGCGTTCCGCGGCGAGCTGTTCGAGTACAGAGGTGAGACATTCGACGCCCTGGTGACGAAGGTGGGGAAGGGCATTACCGGCTGGGTGGCCGAGCACGGACAGGCGCATTACGCGCCGAACGCCCTGGATGACCCGTACGCCGTCACGATTCCGGGCACCGTGGACGTGGAGGAGTCGATCCTCGCCGTGCCGCTGATCTACGCCGATCGGACCATCGGGACCCTGGCGCTCTCCAAGCTCGGCCTCGACCAGTTCGACGAGGAGGACCAGCGCCTCCTGGAGGCACTCGCGGCAAACGCGGCCGTAGCGCTCGAGAACGCACGGCTCCTACAGGTCGAGCGAGAGGAGGCCGAAGTCTCCACGTCGCTCCTGCAGCTCTCGCAGGCGCTCACCTTGGCCGGTCACCCCCGCAAGGTCCTGCGCGAAGCCATCCTGGCGATTCCTTCCATGCTGGGCTGTTCGACGGTGCTGGCCTGGCGGCGCGACGGCGACTCGGGGGCGTTCCGTCTCATCGAGCACGCTGGCCTGCCGGAACCGGCGTGGGAGAGGCTGATGGCCCAGTCGGTGTCGTCGGAGGTCGCCAATCGCTTCCTCCGATCGACGGAGGAGCCCTTCGTCGTACCGAAAGAGATCGCCGCAACCCTTCCACCGGGATTGATCCCGTTCCCGGCCGTGACGGACGTGCTCGTCGCTCCGATGCGCTGGGAGCGCGCTGGGTTCGGGGTCCTCTGCATCCTGGCGCCCGACACCGGATCGAGCTTCTCCGAGCGCGACCTGCGCCTGGCTCGAGGCATCGCCGACATCACCTCCCTGGCGCTCGGTACCGCTCAACGCTTCGAGGAGCTCGAGTGGGGATACCTCTCGACCGTCGAGGCGCTCGCGAACGCGGTCGAGGCGAAGGACGCCTACACAGGGAATCACTGCCGGGCGCTGGCCGAGATGTCGATGGCCGTGGGGACGGAGATCGGGCTCCCGCCGGACCGGCTCAAGGTGCTCGAGCTCGGGGCGCTCTTCCACGACATCGGCAAGATCGGTATCCCGAGCGACATCATCCGCAAACCGGGGCCGCTCTCGGCGGAGGAGCGCAGAGTCATGAGCCGGCATCCCGAGATCGGGGCGCAGATCCTGGAGCCGGTCCCGTTCCTTCAGCCGGTCCGGGCCATCATCCGAGCCTCACACGAGCGCTGGGATGGTCGCGGCTATCCCGACGGCCTCGCCGAGACCGCGATCCCGATAGAGTCACGCATCGTCTGCGTCTGCGACGCCTTTCACGCGATGGTGACGGACCGGCCGTATCGAGCAGGCCTCTCGCCGAAAGAGGCCATTCGCCGTCTCAAGATCTCCTCCGGCAAGCAGTTCGACCCGGACGTGGTTGCGGCGCTGGTCCGGCTGCACCGGGCGGATCGCCTCCCGGACCAGTAACCCCGGGCTGTTACGCTTCGGCCCCCGTGAAGGACATAGGTATCCTCGGCGCGCCCTACGCGGGGAAGTCCACGCTGTTCACGGCGCTCACTCGGGCCGGCGCGGCCGGCGGACGCTCGAATCAGGCCGTGGTTCCCGTCGCCGATACCCGCCTCGAGGTGCTGAGCCGCCTCGAAGGATCCGCGAGGATCGTTGCCGCACAGGTCCGCTTCGTGGACGTTCCGGGAGGCACGTCGGCCCAGGGGCTGGCTGCGCTTCGCGAGACGGATGCGCTCTGCCTCGTGCTGCGAGCCTTCGGGGCGGACGCCGATCCCGCCGCGGAGCTCACGAGCGTCACGACGGACCTCATCTTCGCCGATCTCGTCAATGTGGAATCGGCGCTTGCCGGTGCGCAGAAGCGCTCGAAGGGCCGGGCCCCCGCGGATGCGACGGAGACCCTCCGCGCTCTCGAGCGCGCCCTCGAGGCACTGTCCGACGAGACGTTGCTGCGCGACGCGAGCCTCGAGGAGGAGGAGCTCCGGGAACTTCGTAGCCTGGCGCCCCTGACGCTCAAGCCATGGGTCGTCGTCGCTAACATGCAGGAAGGAGGCTCCCTCCCGGCCGGGCTCCCGTCCGGCACCCTGGGCATCTCGGCGGCGCTCGAGGCCGAAACGGCGAGCATGCCGCGCGGCGAAGCCG
>JACDCJ010000180.1 GCA_013817655.1 Actinosomnolentus pattersoniae (SeqCode) | reverse complement strand
GTTCGGGCGACCTCGCGCACCTCGTAGGCCTCGATCACGTCGCCCTCGTGGACGTCCTGGAAGTTTTCCAGGCCGATGCCGCACTCGAACCCCTCGCTCACCTCGCGCACGTCGTCCTTGAAACGCCGCAGCGAGGAAACGCGGCCCGCGTACACGATCGTCCCGTCTCGCACCAGCCGCGCCAGGGATCCACGGGTTATGGATCCCTGGGTGATCATGCAGCCGGCGACCAGGCCGATCCGAGGGACACGGAACAAGGCCCGGACCTCGGCCCGGCCGAGCTCGACCTCCAGCTGGTCCGGCGAGAGCAACCCACCGAGGGCCTGCCGGATGTCGTCGAGCATCTGATAGATGACCCGGTACATCCGCAGATCCACGCCCTCGCGCTCGGCCAGATCGCGGGCGTTCGGGTCGGGCCGAACGTTGAATCCCATGACGACGGCTCGAGAAGCCAGCGCCAGCGATACGTCGTTCTCGGTGATTCCACCCACTCCTCGGTGCACAACCTCGATGCGGACCTCGTCCTGCGGAAGCTTCTCGAGAGCGTCCAGGATCGCCCCGAGGGACCCCTGCACGTCCGCCTTGACGATCAGGTTCAACACGGGCAGCTCGCCCTGACGTGCCTGGATCAGCAGGTCCGTCAGCGAGACGCCGGAGCGGAACGAGGCGAACTCGGCGACGCGGGTTCGAGTCTCCTGCTCCTGCGCGATACGACGGGCCTCCCGCTCGTCGGCAACCGATCGCAGCTCGTCGCCCGTCTGGGCCACGTGGGACCACCCGAGGACCTGGACGGGTGTGGAGGGCCCGGCCGCGTCCATCGCCTTGCCGTTGGCGTCGAGCATCGCCCGGACTCTCGCGTAGACCGCGCCGCAAACCACGGCGTCGCCGACGTGGAGGGTCCCCCGGCGAACGAGGATCGTCGCGATCGGTCCCCGCCCCCGGTCGAGATGCGATTCGAGCACGACGCCCCTGGCCGGCATGGACGGGTCCGCCTTGAGCTCCTGAAGGTCGGCCACCAGAAGGATGGTCTCGAGCAGCTGGTCGAGGTTGGCCTTGGTCTTCGCGGAAACGTCGACGAACTCGAACTCGCCTCCCCACTCGGCGGGTACCACCCCTCGCTCCACCATCTGTTGCCTAACCCGCTGGGGATCCGCCTCGGGCTTGTCCACCTTGTTCACGGCGACGACGATGGGGACCTTGGCGGCGCGCGCGTGGTTCAGCGCCTCGACGGTCTGCGGCATGACGCCATCGTCCGCGGCCACCACGAGGACCGCTATGTCGGTCACCTGCGCCCCCCGCGCTCGCATCGCGGTGAACGCCTCGTGGCCCGGCGTGTCGACGAACGTGATCTCCCGCCCATCTCGATGGATCTGGTAAGCCCCGATGTGCTGCGTTATTCCGCCGAACTCTCCCCCGACCACGTCGGCGCTTCGGATCGCGTCCAGCAGAAGAGTCTTGCCGTGGTCGACGTGCCCCATGACGGTCACCACCGGCGCACGCGGCTCCAGTCGACTCTCGTCGACGACCTTGGGCTCCTCGGCGACATCGTCCTCCTCGGGGCCGACGATCTCCACCTGCTGTCCCAGCTCCGCCGCAACCAGCTCGATGGCCTCGTCGGTCAGCGACTGGGTGACGGTCACCATCTCCCCCGCGGAGAACAGCAGCCGAATGACCTCCGCCGAGGTCTTCTCGAGCTTGTCGGCCAGGTCCTGCGGGGTCGCGCCGCGAAAGACCTTGATCGATGTCGCCGGCTCGGCAGCGGGGATGGCCGCATCTCGACCGTCCCCGAGCGGGAGCGATTCCTCGGCGCCGATCGGAGTGGTGGCCGCCTGGCCGTTGCCGACCCCCGGCTGAGATCCCGGCGCGTCCACTTCGACCGCTCCGGCCTCGCCTTTCCCCCCGGCGTCCGTGGGCGGCTCCTCGAGCTCGTGCGCGCGCCGGGGTGGCAGCTGCTCCGCCGTCGCGGCCACGGGCTTGATTCCGGGCTTGACTCGCCCCCCGGCCGCGCGAATGCGGGGAAGGGCTTCCTCCGGCACCGTCGAAGAGGCGGTCCGCCCCTCGTACCCCATCTCGTCGAGCGAGGCCATGACGTCCTTGCTCGGTACCCCCAACTCCTTCGCTAGTTCGTGAATCCTCACTGCTTCTCCCTCGCCGTTCCCATCAATTCCCCGAGTAGCCTACCGGTCTCGTCAGCTTCCAGCCGCACCCGAAGGGCCCGTTCCAGTGCGCGCGAGCGGGCGGCTCGCGTGAGGCACGCCTCCCGCGGGTGCACATAGGCGCCGCGGCCCTCGGCTCTGCCGGAGGCGTCGGTCTGCACCGAACCCCGAGGCGTCCGGACGACTCGTACGAGCGCCTCCTTCGTGTCCCTCGACCGGCATCCGACGCACGTACGCAAGGGCGCCCGAGGCCGTTCCACCTCAGGTCGCCGGCGCCGACTCCTGAGGCTGCGGCACGAGCGCGGCGTCAACGTCCGAAGCCGACTCTGCCGGCGTAGCCGCCGAGCCCTCGGCCTGCGGCGCCTCGGCCACCGCCAGCGCCGGCTGGGAGGGCTCGGCGCGTTCCTCCTGCGGGGCGGAACGCCCGTCATCGGACGACTGGGTTTCGCTCTTTATGTCGATCCGGCACCCGGTCAGCCTGGCAGCGAGGCGGGCGTTCTGCCCCTCCCTGCCGATCGCCAGGGAGAGCTGGTAGTCGGGGACGATCGCGCGGGCCGTTCCGGTCGCCTCCTCGATGTGCACCTCCTTGACCTTGGCCGGAGCGAGCGCGTTCGCCACGAAGCGGTTCAGATCATCGGTCCACTGGACGACGTCGATCTTCTCGCCCCGAAGCTCGTTTACGACCATCCGGACGCGGGAGCCCTTGGCGCCGACGCATGCCCCCACGGGATCCACTCCGGGCTCGTGGGAGAAGACCGCGATCTTGGAGCGGTGACCGGGCTCGCGGGCGACAGCCTTGATCTCCACCACCCCCTCGGCGATCTCTGGCACCTCGAACTCGAATAGCTTTCGCAGGAGTCCGGGGTGCGTCCGGGACACCACGATCTGAGGGCCCTTGGCCGTTCGCCGCACCTCCACGATGTATGCCTTGAGCCGCTCGCCGTGGCGGTACGGCTCGGAGGCCACCTGCTCGGCCTGCGGCAAGAGGGCTTCCACCTTGCCGAGGTCGAGGAGCGTGTACCGGTGGGAATCCTGCTGGATGATCCCCGTGACTATGTCCCCCTCGCGACCGGAGAACTCCTCGTAGGTCATCTCCCGCTCGGCGTCGCGGAGCTTCTGGTAGATGACCTGCTTCGCGGTCTGCGCGGCGATGCGCCCCATGAAGTCCTGAGGGACCTTCTCCTCGGCCTCCGAGATGACGTCCTGCGTCTCCTCGTCGAGCACCTGCACCCAGACCCGCATCTCACCGGACTCGGGGTCCATCGTGGCGCGGACTCCCGTCGTCTCCTCTTCGAGTTCCGGGTCGTGCTGGCGCTTGTAGGACTTGTAAGCGGAGGCGAGCGCATCCTCGAGGCCCGCAAGGATCGTGGCGAAGGGGATCCCCTTCTCTCGCTCGAGCTCCTTGAGCGCTTGGATAAGGTCCTGATTCATCGTTTGCCACCCCATTCGAAGACCGTCCGCGCGGACGCGATGTTGTCGAAGGCGACGGCCCGCTCCCCTTCCTCCGTGCTGATTCGGAGCTCGGCCTCGTTCGCCGCGACTATCGTTCCGTGCAAGCTGCGGATCCCGTCGACCGGCTGAGCCAGCTTGACCTTCACCCGCTCGCCCACTCGCCGGGCGTATTCCCTGGGGCCGCGAAGCGGGCGCTCGATTCCCGGAGAACTGACCTCGAGCGAGTACGG
>JACDCJ010000034.1 GCA_013817655.1 Actinosomnolentus pattersoniae (SeqCode) | reverse complement strand
TGTTCCGCGAGGACCTCCAGGACCGCCACGCCGCCGCTCCGGCGCGCCTCGAGGGCCTCGGCGATCAGGCGGTGGAGCTCTCGGCGGTGGCGCAGAAGCAGCGACTCGTACGTGACTTCCTGGATGAGTGCGTGCTTGAAGGTCCACCCCCCGGGCCCCTGGCGAAGGATGAGCTGGGCCGCGCTGAGCCCCTCGAGCGCGCTCGCGACGTCCCGACCGGGCATGACCGCCTGGATGAGGTCGCTCGAGAAGTTACGGCCGATCACAGCCGCGTGCTGCAGCACCGAGCGCTCGGTGGCCGCGAGCCGGTCCACGCGGGCAAGGATCGTGCCCTGCACAGTGTCCGGGATCTCCACCTCGACCTTCGCGAGCACCGCCTCGCCCTCGACCACCGCGAGCGATCCCAGCTCGAGTAGGGCCTGAAGCAGCTCCTCGATGAAGAACGGGTTCCCTTCCGCGCGCGTCGCGACGATCCGTTCCAGGTCCGGTGGAAGCCTTCGAACGCCCAGGAAACCCCGAGCGAGGGCGACGCTCTCGTCCCAGTTCAAGAGCTCGAGCCGAATGCCCGTGTGGCTGGCCCGGAGCACCGAGCGTTCGACCTTCTCGAATCCCGGCCGGTACGCCATCACCACGACGAGCGGTACGCCGGACAGCCGTTCCAGCAGGAAGCCGAGCAGGTCGAGCGATGAGCGGTCGGCCCAGTGGACATCGTCGAAGACGATGAGCGCCGGCCGGTCCCGCATGGTCGCGATCAGGAGCTGCCAGACGCCGGAGAACACCTGACGCTTCCGCTGCTCGTCCGCGAGGGCCACCGCGGGAGGGGCTCCGGAGAGACCCAGGAGAGCGGCGAGAAGCGGGGCGATGTCGTCCTCCACGCCGAGCTCGGCCGTCCTGCGGGTCAGGTCCTCGACGTCCGAGGGAGATCCCCCGAGGAGGTTCTCCAGGAGGTCGAGGAAGGGCCCGAATGCCCGCTCGGATCCGCACCGGATCCGAAGATCGCGGCCGTCCTGGCGAGGCGCGAACTCCTCGAGCAGTCGGGACTTCCCGACGCCCGGCTCGCCCACGAGGCTCACGACGTGGGTGTTGCCCTTCGTCGCGCTCGACCACAGCAGCTCGAGCAGTGAGAGCTCCTCCCTCCGACCGACGAAGGGAGCCTGCCGGCGCCCAGACGCCTTCCGCGGTCCGATGACGCGATACGCGTCGACCGGTTGCTCACGGCCCTGCACCTCCACGGGGCCGACGTGCTGGGCCTCGTACCTCTCGCGGATCCGGCGCCACACCGGCGTGGAAACGACGATCTCCCCCGGCCCGGCGACCTGCTGTAGGCGGGCCGCGACGTTGACCGCGTCCCCCATGATGCCGGTCTGTCCGTCGTCCGCTTCGCTTCCCGAGACGACCAGGCCGCCGTTGATCCCGATCCGCAGCCGCAGCGGCGTCGTCATCTCCTCCGAGCCCTGTCGAACCTCCTCGAGCATCGAGAGCGCCGTGGCGACCGCTCGATCCGGATCGTCCTCGTGCGCAACGGTCGCGCCGAACGTGGCCACGACGGCGTCGCCGATGAACTTCTCGACTCTGCCCTCCCGCTCCTCGATCCGAGAGGTGAGTCGGCCGAAGGTCTCGGTCACGAGCGTGCGGAGCTCTTCGGGATCCATGTCCTCCGCGAGGGTCGAGAAACCGACGAGGTCGGCGAACAGAATCGTCACTCGCCGGCGCCCGCCGGTCCCCGGGGTCGAGGCGGCCAACTGCTCGGACGTTGACTCCGAGGATCGGCGCGTCGCGTCGGGCGCGACCGCAGTCACGGGATGGCCGCAGAACCCGCAGAACCGGAAACCGGGCGGAATCTCCGCCCCGCAGTCGGTGCAGGCGATCGTCAGCGAGCCCCCGCATGACCCGCAGAAGCGGAAGTCGTCGGGGTTCTCGAAACCGCAGGCCGCGCAGCGCACGCCGCATGAAAGCACGTTCGGCCGGGCGGTGCCTAGGTCCGGCGGGACGGCCCCCTGGTGGCGGTGAAAAGGGTCACAACGCCCCCCGTGAGGCCTCGTGCCCTGGTGTCGGAGAACCCGGCCTCTCGCAGCATGGCGCAGACCCCCTCGGGAGCGGGGAGCTGTGCCAGTGAGCGTACGAGGTAGCGGTAGGCATTGGGACTTCCCGTGAGGGCGCCGAGCGCCGGCGCGGCCGCACCGAAATACGCGTCGAAGGCCCTTCGAAGCACCGGATGGCGAGGCCCCGTTATGTCAAGGAGCGCGACGCTCCCGGCCGGAGCGACCACCCGGGCCAGCTCGTCGAACGCCCCGGGCAGGTCGTCGAGATTCCGAAGCAGGAACGCGCTGACCGCTCCCTGGAAGGCACCGGAACGAAAGGGTAGGCGAAGGGCCGTCCCGCGAACCAGTCGCATCCGTCGTCCCGGATTAGTTGCCTTGCTTACCGCGGCGGTGAGCATGCCGTGGCTCACGTCCACGCCGACGACCCGGTGAGTCGCGGCCAGCTGAAGCCCGAGGGCGCCCGTCCCGCATCCGAGGTCCAGGACGAGGGTCCCGAGCGGCGACCCAAGCGCCCTCGCAGCCGTTCGTCGCCAGGCCCGATCGAGCCCGAAGGAAAGGATCGTGTTGACGCGGTCGTACCGGCCGACGATGTCGTCGAACAGGGCTTCCACCTGATCCCTCGGCGGAGCTTTCCGGCCTCCGCTCCGATCCGTCACGGCCCTTGCAGCAGCCGGAGCAGATCCCCAGGGCGCTCCGCCAGGACGTCCGTCGGCACACCTGGGCGGTACAGGTGACCCCAGCCGGCGGCGACGGCCAGCGCGCCGCTTCGCCGAGCGGCCTCCAGATCGTAGGGAGCGTCTCCTACGTACGCCGCTTCCCGGGCAGCCACTCGGAGCCGTTCGCAGGCCAGCAGGATGCCGTCCGGATCGGGCTTGGATCGGGGGACTTCGTCCCCGCCCACCAGGGCCTCGAAGTGCGGGAGAAGTCCGCTGCGCTCCAACAGGATGGTGCAGGCTTCGCGGCTGGCCCCCGTAAAGACGGCGAGGGGGAGGCGCTCGCCGAGCGCGGAGAGGGTTTCGGGAATCTCCGGGTAGACGCGGACCTCCGCCGCCGAGGTGGCCAGGCGCCGGTGATACTCATCGAGGTCCCGCGGCGTGCTCGGCCGGCCGAGCAGCGAGGAGAGCAGAACCCGGGGCGGACCCATCGAGTAGGCCTCAACCACCTCCTCACGCCCGTACACCGGACCTCCGGCTCCGCGGATGGTTGCGATGTAAGCGTCGGGGACGACGGCCCGGGAGTCGAACAGCGTTCCATCCATGTCGAAGACGAGGCCCGCTAGGTTCGGTCTGGCCATGGCTGGGAGCGCAGTCTAGCGGGCCCTCTCGCCAGCTCGGGGCCTGTCTTCCCCGTGAGAGACTGCATTCGTGGACGAGGACGAAACGCTCCTTCGCAAAGCCGAGAGAGCGCTTGCCCAGATCAAGGTGGCCCAGGGGCTCTCGGACGAGCACGCCTCCGTGCTCGCGGCGCTCCGGATCCGCCTGAAGGGCGACCCGGGCACAACCCTGGAAGACCTGCTCACCGCCGCCGGCGATCTGGGCTCGCGGAGAAGGCTCGAATCGCTGGTCGAAGAGGATCCGAAGCCCAAGCGCTCGCTCGACGACGTCCTGGGCGAGCGCCCGAAGCCCAAACCCGAGTGGCCCGGTTCTTGATCGCGCTTGGGGCACAGAATGCTCGGTCAGCGTAGGCCGCGAGCCTAGATGGCGCCCGCCTAGGCAAGCTCCAGCTTACGGGCCGGGGACGACGACGCGGTTCTCGGAGAACTCCGACGTGTCGCCGGTGGCCGTGCTGGTGGCCGTGGCGCTCACCTCCTGCCCGGATGCGGCGGCGGGCGTGACGCACGCGAAGCTCGAGTCCCCGCTGGCGTTGGTGGAGGTAGTGGTCGCCGCAATGATGACCTGGCCCTCCCCGTTGTTGGAGTGGTCCCCATCGGCGAGGAAGCACTCGATGGTGAAGGACTGGCTGGGGTTGCTGTTGAGGGTGCCCGCGATGGTGGTGAGCCCGAGATGGCGTTGCCCTGCACCGTGTTGTCGTCCGCAAAGATGAAGACACCGTTTTCTTCGTTGCCGGAGATGAGGTTGCCCGCCGCGCCGGTCGTCCCGGCGATCGTGTTCAGCCGGGAGGAGAAGATGTTTACGCCATGGCCGCCGTTGCCCAGGTCGGCGGTCCCGGCCGCGTTGGGCCCGATGCGGTTGCCCTCCACCTTGTTCCCGGTCGCGCCACCGACGATGTTGACACCGATCCCTGCGTTGCCCGAGATGACGTTGCCCGCCCCGGCTGCCGTTCCCCCGATCGTGTTGTTTGTCGCGCCCTCGATGATCACGCCATTGAAGCCATTGCCCAGGGCCGCGGTCCCCTCGGCATTCGTCCCTACGTAGTTGCCCTCGATCCTGTTTCCGGTCGCGGCGCCGAATAGGATGAGGCCCCTCAGGTCGTTCCCGGAGATGAGGTTGCGGGCCGCGGGTTCCGTCCCCCCCACGGTGTTCTCGGAGCCCTCGATGCGCACGCCGTGTTCACCGTTACCCAGGGCTCGCGCTCCCGTGGCGTTCGTCCCTATGAAGTCGCCCTCGATCCTGTTGCCCCGCTGCGCCAATGGCCACACTGATGCCGTCTGAGTCGAAGCGGTTGATCACCAATCCCTTGATGATGCTGTCGGCGGTCTCGATGCTGAGCCCGTCCGCACCAGCTCCGGCGTTGGCCCCGTTGGCTGGATCTTGAGGACCGCGTCGTTGCCCGTGGCAAGGGTGTTGGGGCTCGCCCCCGGCTGGGTGTAGCCGTCGATGGTTACCGGGTCGGTGATGGCGGGAAGCGGGGAGGCCGGGGAGATGGTCTTCACGGAGGTGGGGCTCGAGATGCTGAAGGTGATGGCATCCGCCCCGGGGGTGTCGTTGGCCTCCTCGATGGCCGCCCTCAGGGTGCATTGGCGTCCGGCGGCGGGCGAGGTGTCGCACCGGTTGTCGGTGATGTCCTGATCGGCGGCGTCACCCGTTTGGTTGACCGTGAAGGTGGTGGCGGCACCGGCGGGCACGGAGAATGCCGCGGGAAGCGCCCCCACGAGGGCCACCGCCAACAGAGCGTTGCGCACAGAGCATCTTGCGGGCAGCGCCTGTGCCATCCCCCTCAGCCCCTTCCCTTCCGGCTGGTTCCGGCGCCGGTGGCAATGTTGTCCCGTGCGGGAATGTCGCGCCCGGGGTCCTATCAGTCATGACCCGCGCAGGGTCGCGATGGCCCTCCCCACCTTAGCGACCACCTCGTCCGCCTCGTCCTCCGTCATGGTGAAGGGGGGTCCGATCATCAGGACGTCTCCTCGGGTTCCATCGGCGCAGCCGGTGGACGGGTACAGCAACAGTCCGTCCTCCTTGGCCGCGTCGGTGACCCGTTCCGCCACGCGCTGTTCCCGTGGGAACGGCTTCTTGCCCTGAGCATCGGCCACGAGCTCGATCCCGATCATCAGCCCGAGGCCCCGCACCTCGCCAACCTGCGGGTCGCCGATGAGGGCTTGCTCGAGCCCTTTCAGGAGGCGCTCGCCCTTGTCCCGGCTGGCGTTCACCAGGTTCTCGTCGCGGATCCGGCGCAGGACCTCATGGCCGACCGCCGCGCCGACCACCGAGTGCGAGTACGTGAACCCGTGAACGAAGCCGGTGCGGGCGACCGTCTCGAAGACCTCTGCGGAGCAGGCTGCGAGGCCGAGAGGCCAGTAGCCGGAGGATGCACCCTTGCCGGCCACCAGGATGTCCGGCCGCAGGTTCCAATGCTCGGACGCGAACCAGGCCCCCGTGCGCCCGAACCCCGTCATCACCTCGTCGGCGATGATCAGGACGCCGTGGCGCCGGCAGACCTCCGCCACCTCCGGCCAGTAGCCATCCGGCGGGAGGGCGACACCCAGAGTGGCTCCGACGACCGGTTCGGCGATGAAGCAGGCCACGGTCTCCGGTCCCTCGGACAGGATGGTTCGCTCGAGGGCTTCGGCGTGGCGGTCGCCACACCGCAGAGGATGTGAGGGAAGCTCGCACCGGTATTCATACGGGGCCGGGACGTGCAGCGCCTGCCCGAGCCAGGGAGCGTAGGGACGCCGCAGTGGCTCGCGCCCGGAGGCGTCCAGAGCGCCCCGGCTGTTCCCGTGATACGAGCCCCACCTCGCGATGACCACGTGCCGGGAGTCCTCCCCACGAGCCAGGTGGTAGGCCCGGGCGAGCTTCAGGGCGGTCTCGACGGCCTCGCTCCCTCCGGATACCGGGTAGATCCGGGCGCCTCCCATGGGTAGCAGCGGGGCGAGGTCTGCCGCGTACGCCTCGAGGGCCTCGCTGGTGAACTGGGTGCCGTGGACATAGGAGACGCGCGCCGCCTGCTCCGACATCGCTCGCACGACGCCCCGGTCCCCGTGCCCGATCCCGACCACGATAGCGCCGCCGGCGGCGTCGAGGTAGCGTTTTCCGTCGGCGTCCCAGACCACGGATCCCTCGGCGCGAACGACCGACGGCAGCCTGGGTCCGATCGTGCGGGGAAAGACGTTGCTCATGACGCTGGTCTCGACGGCATGTGTCGTTCGAACCATTCGACGAGACGGGTGGTGAGGTCGATCGCCGCCGGAAGCTTCCGCACGCCGTGCCCCTCACCCGGATAGCGCACTAGCTCCGACTCCGTTCCGGCCTCGACGAGCGCCCGGTAGAACTCCTCCGCCTGGCCGGGCGGCGTGCATCGGTCCTCGTAGCCGGCGGTCAAGAGCGTCGGGGTTCGAGCCCTGCCGGCGAACATCACCGGGCTGCGGCGGAAGTATTCTCCGTCCGGGTTCGTCGGCTCGTCCTGCAGGATCAGGCGATCCCAATGCCCGATGTTGCTCGTGCGGTGCTGGCTGTACCAGTCGGTCACGGGGGAGATGGCCACCGAGGCGGCGAACCGATCGGTCTGGGTGACGAGCCACGTGGCCATGAACCCCCCGTAGCTTCCGCCGGTCACCCCCACGCGCTCACCGTCCGCCACCCCGCGCTTGACCAGCGCATCGATCCCCGACAGGATGTCCTGGGCGTCCGCTCCGCCCATGTCCCCGTACACCATGCTCGCGAACTCCTGGCCACGGCCGGTGCTGCCACGTGGATTCGGGAAGAAGACGGCGAAGCCACGACTCACGAGGATCGGGATCGACGGACCGCGCATCGACCACCGGTTCAGAGTCGCGGAGATCGGCCCACCGTGCACCAGAACGATGAGCGGATGCGGGCCGGATCCGGACGGGACGGCCAGCAGCCCCTCTATCTCGAGCCCGTCCGGCGCCGTCCAGCGCACCGGCTCCACCCTTCCGCCGATCTCGCGGGTGTGGTCGGCTCCGTCGTGCTTCAGGGAAACCGCGGTCCGCGCCGAGCCGTCCCGCACGACGGCGACCTCAGCGTATCGCTCGTAGCCACTGAGGACGGTGACGAAGGCGTCGCCGTCCAGCGGTCGAAGATCCGGATAGATGTATCCGCACGTTTCGTCGGAGCTCCAGAGCTCCGTGGTCTCACCGATGATGGCATCGAAGCTGCCCGCCACGGTCTGGAGGCCCCGGATCCCGATGAAGACCAGGCGGTCCTCGCCGGTCCATGCGACATGTGTGACGTCGACCCCTCGAGAATCCACGCGGGTGGAGGCTCCGGAGTCGGGGTCGAACACCCGCACGTCTCCGGCCACCACCAGGCGGTCGCTGCAGATGGCCTCGACGATCGCGAGCCTCCGGCCGCTAGGCGCCGCCGCGGGGAGGCCCATTTGCTGCTTCGGGCGGTGGAGCTCCTCCTCTTTCCCGGATACGAGGTCGATGAGGGCGAGCGTGGCTTCGTACCAGGTTTCCTCAGCGGGACCGTCCGAGACGATCGCGGCCAGACGATTGGTTCCGCACCAAGCCGACTCCCAGACGTTCAGCCCCTCGCGAGAGACCGCGCGAACCTCGCGCGCGGTCACGTCGTACATCCAGGCGCGCCGCCATCCCTCCTGGTCCGCGCTCCTCTCCACTGTGGGAACCCAGGGCGGAAGCTCCGTGTCGGCCTCGGGCGTCGACCCCGATCCCTGGACGCCGGCGAGCTCCGCGCCGGTCTCGGCGACCCCGAGCAGGATGGACGTGCCGTCCGGCGACCACGACAGGTACTCGATCGAGCCATTCACGGCCGGAGCGGCCATCGCCTCGCCCACGCGACCTCGCTCGAGCACATAGAGCTGGCTTTGCCCCTTCTTCCCCCGATCGGACAGGAACGCGAGCCGCGCTCCATCCGGTGACCAGCGGGGCAGGCGATCGTTGTTCGGGCCCGCCGTCACCTCCTCGAAGGTGCCCGAGCTCATGTCGGCGACGCAGATCCTGGTTACAGGCTCGCCCTCCAGACGCTCGAGCTTCGCGCCGGTGAAGGCGATCCGCTGGCCGTCGGGGGAAGGATCCGGGTCCGATGCTCCGGAGACTCGGCCGAACGCCGGCTCGAGCATCTTCCGGTATTGCGCCTCGACTTCCCGGTACAGCGGCGTGTCGCGCAGGTCGCGATGCACGTGACCCTCCCCTTCCATCGGCTATCGGGTTATCGGGTGTAGGCCCCCTCCGGATCCAGCTCCTCGCGGATGAGCCGGAGCTCCTCGGTCGTGGGGGCGGGGGTGGTCTCGAGCTCCGGAGAGACGGTGAGATCCCAGCCTGTATTCTCTCGCGCCTCCTCGACCGTGACGCCGGGATGCACCGCCGCCAGGTACATCTCCCCGGTCGTGTCCTCGAATCGGTACACGCCGAGGCCGGTGACCACAACCGCCGGGCCGGATCCCGGCCAGTCGGAGTGCCGCGCTCCGGCCAGGTGGCCGGGGCTGGTCCTGAAGTCGATGCTCTCGACGAAGGACCGGCGAGACTGGGGCATTATGACGAAGACCTTCCCCGCGTTGAGCGCGATCTCGCAGGCGCCGCCCGACCCCGGCAGGCGTACCTTCGGGGACCGGTAGCTCCCGATCACGGTGGTGTTGATGTTGCCGTACCGGTCGATCTGGGATGCGCCCAGGAAGCCGACGTCGATGAGACCGCCCTGCAGGTAGCAGGCGAACAGCTCGAACATGCTGGTGACCGACGCGGCGCCCGTGACGAGGGTGGGATCACCGATGGACAGCGGCAATCGGGCGGGAACGGCCCCGAAGACGCCGGACTCGTAGACGAGCTCGAGCTCGGGCGCGACCGTGCGGCGGGCGAGGTTGCAGGCGATGTTCGGCGGCCCCACCCCGACGAAGCAAACGCGCTCGCCGGCGAGCTGCCGGGCGGATGCCACGATCATCATTTCGGTGGTGGTGTAGCCGGACGCCACCTTCGGGGCCGGCGAGTTCACGAGTACTTCCCGTAGTTGACCGGGTCAGACCAGGCCTCACCGGGCGCGAGTCGGGCCCACCGTTCCGCCCCGACCTTCTCGACGTACTCGGCGTGCGACTCCAAGCTGCGAACCCACTCGTCGAGCCACGCGTCCAGCCGGTCCGCGTCCCGGGCGATCCCGTCCCAGTCGAGATAGAAGCGATTGTCTCGGTCGTAGTAGCCCTGGGCGTACGACGGGTGGCATCCCTTCGGTTCCTCGACCACGGCGTCGACGATAAGGCCGGGGATCACGGTTCGGTTCGGGTCGCGCCGGATGACCTCCTCGTCCACCACCTCCTCACACACTACGATCACGCGATCGGCGGCGAACGCCGCCTCCTTCTGGCACCCGAGGAGTCCCCAGATCTGCGCGTCGCCGCGAGCGTCCGCGCGCTGGGCGTGCACGATGGCCACGTCGGGATTCAGCGGCGGGACCGCGTACACGGAGCCGTCCCCGTATGGCGAATCGATCGGGACGATCCGTGGGTTCGCGACCGGAAGGTCGCTCTCCGAGTAGCTTCGAAGCGGAAAGAAGGGCAGCCGGGACGCGCCGGCCGTGTAACGGCAGACCATGCCGAAGTGGCTGTACTCCTCGAGCTCAAGAGGTGCCGGGTCGGCGCGCTCGACGCGGCGCCGGATGGCGTGCAGCGACCCCACCCCGGGGTTTCCGAGCCACGAGAACACCAGCTTGGCCGCCACGCCGGCGCCCACCATCTGGTCGTAGACGACGTCGGGGGTCAGCCGGCATAGGGTCAGGTCCCGCCTGCGCTGGCGGATGATCTCGTGGCCCGCGGCGAAGCAGATCAGGTGGGTGAAGCCTTCGATCGCCACCGTGTCGCCGTCGCGAACGAGGTCCGCGACGGCGTCCCGCATCGTCGTCACTTTGCCGGAGGAACGCTCCGTCACTCCGTGGGCCCCGGTTCCACGCAGAACTCGTGACCCTCAGGGTCCTGCATCATGACGATGTCCTCGGCGTGGACTCCCCGTCCACGTCGCTGCCCAGGGCCGCTGCCCAGAACCGGGCGATCGAGAGCGTCCTCGCGATCGAACGTCACGGTCTTCACGAAGGAGGTCACGGGGCGAACCTCAAGCTCCGGGCAGGCGGGCGACCTCGTTGCACGCCTCACCGAACAGCCGAAGGCCGGAGCGCGCCTGCTCCGCGGTGATCACCAGGGGAGGAGAGATGCGAATCGTAGCGTCACCCGCCCGCAGAGTGAGCAGCCCTCGCGTGAAACACGCTTCCTCCACAGCGTCGGCGACCTCGGGGGACCGGAACTCTACGCCGATCATGAGGCCGAAGCCTCGGACGTCGACGATCAGGTCGCTCTCGGCTTCGAGGCGTCGCAGGCCCTCCAGCAGCCCGGAGCCGACCTGTTCCGCGTTCGCTCCGAGCTCCTTCTCGATCAGATCGATCGTGGCGAGCGCCGCGGCACACGACACGGGGTTGCCGCCGTACGTCGATCCGTGCGCTCCGACCTCCCAGGTCATCAGCTCGGCCCGCGCGACCATTGCGCCCAGCGGCATGCCGCTCGCGATGCCCTTGCCGGCGAGGAGGATGTCGGGCTCGATGCCGTCGCGCTCGATCGCCCACATAGTGCCAGTTCTTCCCATCCCCGACTGAATCTCGTCGGCGACGAAGAGGATCCCGTGCTCGGTGCACAGATCCCGAAGCTCGCGCAGCCATCCCTCCGGGGGGACCACGTAGCCACCCTCCCCCTGGATGGGCTCGACGACGATCGCCGCGATCTCCTCCGGCTTGACGAGGCGCCGGAAGATGAGCTCTCTCATGTGCTCGAGGTCGCCGAAGGGCGCGTGCAGGACGCCCGGCAGCAGGGGGCCGAAGCCCGTGTGGTACTTGGCGTTCGAGGCCGTCAGCGTCACGCTGCCATAGGAGCGTCCGTGGAAGGCGCCGAAGAAGGCGAGAAGGTACTGCCTCCCAGTGACGCGACGGGCGAGTTTGATGGCCGCCTCCACCGCCTCGGTGCCAGAGTTCGTCAGGAAGCTCCGCGTCGGCCCGGACATCGGGGAGATGTCGGCCAGCCGCTCACACAGCTCGACGTAGATCGGTAGGTAGAAGTCCGACGCCGAGTAGTGCAGAAGCAATCGCGCCTGCCGCTCGATGGCCTCCACCACCTGCGGATGAGCGTGGCCGGTGGAGCACACCGCGATGCCGGCGTTGAAGTCGAGGAAGACGTTGCCGTCCACGTCCTCGAGGACAGCCCCCGCGCCCCGCGCCGGGACGAACCGGTACGCCCGGGGGAGCGACGGGCTCGTGACCTTCCCGTCGGCCTCGACGATCGCGAGCGCCTTCGGGCCGGGGATCTCGGTGACCAATCGCGGCTCGGTGAACGCGCGAAGCTCTTCGAAGGTCGGCTCCCTCGCCCCTCGCAGCCGCTCCGCAGGGTCGGCCGACCGGTCAGTCAGGTCCTGTTCCACTTCCACGGCGCCCTGGCCTAGTCCTCGATGACGGTCTGGCTCTGCTCACGGAGGTACTGCTGCACGTAGTGGAGCCCACCCCCGGCCTTGCCGCTGGTGCCCGATCCCTTCCAGCCGCCGAACGGCTGCATGCCGGGCCACGCCCCGGTGGTCGCCCCGGCCCGGCGGTTCACGTACACGACGCCCGCCTCGATCCCCTCCAGGAAGCGTTCGATCTCCGCACGATCCTCGGAGAAGAAGCCGGCCGTCAGGCCGTACTCCGTCTCGTTGGCGAGCCTCAGCGCGTCGTCCAGGGAATCGACCGGCGCCACCGCGACGAAGGGGACGAACAGCTCCTCCTTCCATACCCGGTGATCCACCGGCACTTCGACGATCGTGGGCCGAACGAAGAGCCCACGTTCGAGGTCTCCCTCCACGATCCGCTCGCCGCCCAGGAGCACCTCGCCGCCCGCGGCCTTCACGTCCTCGACCGCCTTCTCGAACGTCTCGACGGCCCCTTCGTTGATGACCGGGCCAGTGTAGGTCTCCTTGTGCAGGGGGTCGCCGACCTTGAGCTGCGAGGCCTTCTCAACAAGGCGCCGCTTGAACTCCTCGTAGACCGGTCGCTGCACGTATACGCGGGAGCACGCGGAGCACTTCTGCCCGCTGAAGCCGAACGCCGAGCGCATGACGCCCTCGGCGGCCTTGTCGAGGTCA
>JACDCJ010000179.1 GCA_013817655.1 Actinosomnolentus pattersoniae (SeqCode) | reverse complement strand
GTGCTTGGCGTGGCGCTTGCCCTCGCGGTAGGCATCGGCGCGGTGGGCGCCGGCTGGTCCACCATCGCGCGAGCCCGAAACTCGGATCCCCAACCGGCTCCGGCCGGTCCCCGGGTCCCCGTGTTTTCTCCGACAGTCCCACACCGCGTGGACGACGGCTTGCCGCACGTCTCGGGCACGGGCATCAGCGAGCCTGGCGCGTCCAGGACGACGCCCTCCAGCCCGAGGGCGCCCTCCAGGCCCAGCGCCCCGAAGCCGCCCTCCCTGCCTACATCGCTTCGTCAGGGCTCCGAGGGGCCGGCGGTGGAGGATCTCCAGGAGCGCCTGAACGGCCTCGGGTACACCGTCACCGGCATCGACGGCGTGTTCGGCGAGGAGACCCTGCACGCCGTCGTGGCTTTCCAGAAGGTCAGTGGCCTCTCGCGCGACGGGGTGGTGGGTCCAGCCACCCGCGGCGCGCTCGAGCGGGCGTCGGTGCCCGCCTCCCGATCCCGGGCGGGGGGCCCCCATATCGAGATCGACATTCCGCGCCAGGTCATGTACTTCGTCCAGGACGGGGAGGTCACCGACGTCTTCGACGTCTCGACGGGCTCGGGAGAGACCTACGAGGTGGACGGTGAGGTCGGTGTCGCGATCACTCCCACGGGCGAGCACGCGGTGGAGAGAAAGATCGACGGTCTGCGGGAGAGCGCCCTCGGCATCCTCTATCGCCCGGCCTACTTCGTCGGCGGGTACGCGATCCACGGGTCACCCAGCGTGCCGCCCTACCCGGCGAGCCATGGATGTGTGCGGGTGACCAACCCGGTGATGGACCTCATCTACGAACGCCTGGCCATCGGCACCCCCGTACTGATCTACGGCTGAGACCCCACCCACCCGAAGTGCCGGGCTCGCACGCCGTCCTTTACCTGTTCGGGGAGAAAGCTCGCTTCGAGGGCGTTGCCAGTTGCTCGGCGGAGGTCTTCGTAATCGAAGCCGATACGATCCCGAGCCAGCTCGAGCTCGTGCGTGAGGCGGATGCCGAAGAGCCCCGGGTTGTCGGTGTTTATCGTGACCTTCGCCCCCTGTCGGAGCAGTCGCCGCGCCGGGTGCTCCTCCACCCTCGGGACCGCTCGCGTCCGGACGTTCGAGGTTGGACACATCTCGAGCGCCACGCCCCGTTCGATCGCGATCGCCTCGACGTTCGCATCGTGGGCGACGCTCACGCCGTGGCCCAGCCGGCTCGTCCGAAGGGCCTCCATGGCTGCAAGCGGATACTCCGCCGGACCGGACTCGCCGTAGTGCGTCGTGAGGCCGAGGCCGGCCTCGTGGATGGGTCGGACGAGATTCGAGTAGAGCGCCGGCGGATAGCCCAGCTCGGGCCCCGCGATGTCGAAACCCACCAGGTCGCCCGCGTGACGGACGGCCCATTCCACCGTTCGGCGGGCCGATGAGCCCCCGAGGTCGCGGCTGGCGATCGCGATCAACCCCACCGCGACGTCGAGGCCCCGGGCATCGTCCACGCCCTGCAGGATCGCCTCGAAGGCCCCATCCCAATCGAGCCCGGCGGGCGAGCAGAGGAAGTCCGGGGAATAGCGCAGCTCGGCGAGCCTGACGTTGTCGGCATCGAGATCCTCGACGGCCTCCAGCGTGATCCGGCGGACTGCCTCGTAGTCGCGAAAGGAGCGCTGGGCGATCCCGAATCGCCCCAGAGCTTCCTCCAGGCTCGAGAGCGGCTCGAGCACCTGAGCGTGCGGCGCGAGGTCCTCCGGCGTCCATCCGGGCAGCTCCGCGTTCGCCCGGGCGGCGAGATCGATGATCGTTGGAAGGCGAAGACATCCCTCGAGGTGCCGGTGCAGGTCGACCTTCGGAAGAAGCTGAAGGTCGTCGGGGAGGATCGGCGGCATGGGCGCATATTCAACCCGTCGGAGACGGATTCGCCAAGTGCGACCGGCGTGGGTAGCCTTCCCTCGTGGCCGCCGAACCCAGGAGCCTCACGCGACGCCGCGCCTTCGTCGTGGCCTCGGCCATCGCTTTCGTCATCATGGCCGTCCGCGTGCCCGGCGGACCGCTCGCGGCGGCGGCCGGATGCGACCCCGAGTACGACCCGAGAGTCTCGACGCCAGAGGAGGTGATCCCCCGGTATCCGCACCGGGAGGCGACCACCGACGAGATCTATCGGTACTTCGAGGTGGTCGACTCAGAAAGCGACCGGGTGGAGAACGGCGTTTACGGGACGTCGTGGCTGGGGCGCCCGCTCATCTACTCGCTGGTAACCGACGAGGACCAGCTGCCGAACGTGGCCGCGATCGCGGCAGACCAGCAAAGGCTACGCGACCCCCGGCGCACGACGCCCGAGGAGGCGGCTCGCATCGCGGCGGAGAACCCGGCCATCGCCTGGTACGCCGCAAACGTGCATGGAGGCGAGGAATCGGGAGGAGACGCGTCCCTGCAGATCCTTTACGAGCTGGCCGCTCGCATCGACTGCGAAGCGGAGGAGATGCTCCGCGAGCTGGTGGTCGGGATCATCCCGACACAGAACCCGGACGGCCGCGACCTCAACACCCGGCAGAACGCCTACGGCTTCGACATGAACCGAGACTGGTTCGCCCGGACACAGCCCGAGATCGACGCCGAGATGGACCTGCTGCGCGAGTACCCGCCGGTGGTGTTCGTGGACGCCCACGAGAACAACGGCACCAGCTTCTTCTTCCCGCCGAACGCCGACCCCGTCCACCACGAGATCAGCGAGAAGAACATCGACTGGATCTACCACATGTACGGGCCGGCCCTCGCGGCGGAGTTCCAGCAGCGGGGCTGGCGCTACTACAACCACGACGGCTACGACTTCTTCGCCATGGAGTACGGGGACACGGTGCCGACGACCGTCTTCATGTCGGCCGGCATGACGTTCGAGAAGGGGAACAACGACACCGCCTACGATCGCTGGCTGGAACAGTGGGTGGCCGGGTGGACGACGCTCGAGACGGCCGCCGAGAACCGTGAGGATATCCTTCGCGAGTACTACGACGCCTATGTGACCGCCCTCGAAGAAGGGGAGGCGGGTGAGCTAGAGCCCAATCGCACGTACCAGCCCGGGCAGGAACTGGACCAGCAGGTACCGAACCTGGCCATCCGCCACTACTTCCTGCCCCCTGAGACGAGCCGGGCCCATCCGGAGACCGCGACCCTGGTCGAGCGCCTGCTCGATACGGACGTGGAGGTCTACAGGCTCGAACGCAACCTCTCCGTCCCCGACCTCCAGTTCTACGGACGAACGCCCTCGGCCGGCACCGTGCCGGCCGGCTCTTTCTGGATCCCGATGGCTCAGCCACAGAAGCACTGGATCCAAGCCCTTCTAGGCGAGGATCCGTACATATCCGTCTTCGGTTCCTACGACGTGACGTCCTGGTCGAACCCGCTTCTCCTCAACCTGGACGCGTCCTTCTCCGGGGCGCAACTCGACCCCGCTGCGAAGCGCGTCCTGGAGCCGCCCGAGGGAACGGTGGCCGGCGATCCCGGTTCCGCCACGTACTTCTGGTTCCCGGGCGACTCCGGACGAGCCGTGGCCGCGGCGCTCCTCCTCGAACGATCCGGGGGTGGAAGTTGAGCGCCTGTCCGACCCGGCGGCCGGCCTGCCCGAAGGAGCGTTCGTCGTGCCCTCCGGCGAAGGAGTCGTGGAGGCCCTCTCGGAGGCGGCCGTTCGCTACGTCGTACGGATCTCCGCGGAGCGGGGGGGAGTGCCCGTCGGCATCCCGTTCCGGCAGCCGAAGATCGCGGTGTACGACCGGCCGAACTTCTCGGAGGAATCCTTCCGTCACCTTCGCTGGACCCTGGAGCAGTTCTGGGAGATCCCCTACACCGGACTCACCGGCGAGCAGGTTCAGGATGGC
>JACDCJ010000033.1 GCA_013817655.1 Actinosomnolentus pattersoniae (SeqCode) | reverse complement strand
CGTACCAGACCCACTCGGTGATGGCCGCGGCGATCTCGGGCTGGTATACGAAGTTGATCCACTCGTGCGCATCCGTCGGATGCTCGGCCTTGAGCGGGATCACCATGTTGTCCACCCAGCGCATCCCCCCTTCCTGTGGGATAACGAACCGCAGGTCGGGGTCGTCCTGAGCGAGCGCGAACACGTCTCCCGACCATGCCATCGTGAGCCAGACGTTTCCGCCGGCGAGCTGGTCGGTGTAGTCGTTGCCGTAGTAGCCGCGCACGACCCCGGCGTCGCGCTGCTCGGTCAGCATCTGGGCCACCTGCTCCACATCTTCGACGGTGGCGCCGGACGGCTCGATCCCCATCCGAAGCAGCCCGAACCCGATCGTGTCGCGCATCTCGGAGAACATCCCGACGTGACCGGCGAAGGCCGGATCGAAGAGATCCTCGAGGCTGGTGATCTCCCGGCCGGTGAGCTTCGGGTTGTACCCGATCCCGGTGATCCCCGCGGCCCACGGGGCGCTGTGCGCGTTGCCCGGGTCGTACCACGGGTCGGTGAACTTGGGGTCCGCGTTCGCGGCGAAGTTCGGGAGCCGGTCATGGTGCAGGGGCTCCACCCAGCCCAGCCTGATCAGCTTGGCGACCATCCAGTCCGTCAGCACGACCACGTCCCAGCCGGTCGATTGGCCGGCCGACAGCTGCTGGCGAAGGTCCGTTCCGAAGAACTCGTCGTTGTCGTTGATGTCCTCCTTGTAGGTGATGGAGATTTCCGTCTGCTCCCGGAACGCGTCCAGCGTCGCGCTCTCCCCGGCGTCTAGGTCGATGTAGAGGGGCCAGTTCGCGACGTTGAGCTCGCCCGCCTTCGAGGGAAGGGGCGAGGGGCGGAGCGGCGCAGACGATCTCGGCCTGTTCGCGGTCCCCTCGACGCCGCACGCCGCGAGCACGGCGGCCGCCCCGATGGCTCCCGCGCCCCTGCCGGCGTACCGCAGGACCTCACGCCGCGACATCCGGCGCCGGATGATCGCGCGAAGCATCTCCTCGTGTGGATCTGGCTTGTTCATCGCTCCTCCTCCCAGTCCGCCAGCGGTGCCGAAGCGGTGACGACGAAGGTGTGCTCCGGGCGCCAGATGAGCCGGACGCGCTCGCCGGTGGCGGGCGAGTCCCCGGCTCCCAGATTCTGCGCATAGACGGTGAGCGTCTTGCCCTCGGGTCCCGAGACGGTGAACTGATGGCTTACCCCCACGAACGTCGCGACCCGCAGGACGCCTGGAACGGAGTTCCAGCCCTGGGGAAGCTCGCCACCCTCTCGCTCCAGGCGGATCTTCTCGGGCCGGACGCCGAGCTTGACCCGGGGGCCATGCCCGTTCAGCCGGCTCTGCGGCACCGTGACGCTCGCCCCGCCGGGCAGTGACACCACGGCCATCCCGTCCTCGGACCCGCTGATCTCTCCCTCGAGGAGGTTGGAGGCCCCCAGGAATCCCGCGACGAACTCCGTGGCGGGGTGCTCGTAGACGTCCTCCGGCGAGCCGATCTGCTCGATGGTGCCGTGGCGCATCACGGCCAGGCGGTTGGACATGGTCATCGCCTCCTCCTGGTCGTGCGTGACGTAAAGGAACGTGATCCCCACCTCACTCTGGATCCGCTTGAGCTCGAGCTGCATCTGCTTTCGAAGCTTGAGGTCGAGCGCGCCGAGGGGCTCGTCGAGCAGCAGGACCTTCGGGCGGTTCACGAGGGCCCGCGCCAGCGCGACTCGCTGCTGCTGTCCGCCGGACAGTTGAGACGGCTTGCGCCGGGCGAATCCGGGCAGGTCGACCAGCTCGAGCGCTTCGCCCACCCGCCGTTCGATCTCGCGCTTCTCGACACGCTTGCGGCGAAGGCCGAAGGCCACGTTCTCGAAGACGTTCAGATGCGGAAACAGCGCGTAGGACTGGAACACCGTATTGACGTCACGGCGGTATGCAGGCAGCGCCGTGACGTCCTGCCCATCGAGATGGATGGACCCCCGCGTCGGCTCCTCGAAGCCCCCGATCATCCGAAGGGTGGTGGTCTTACCGCATCCCGACGGTCCGAGGAGGCTGAAGAACTCCCCCCTGTCGATGTCCAGCGTTAGGTCGTCCACCGCCACCACGTCGTCGAATCGCTTCGTCACGCCGACGAGACGGACATCGACTTCCGGCACGCGACCTCTCTCTCCACCAGGGGCCTTCGTCGCGGTCGATTCTCGCATCACGGCAACGTGTGCTCCGTTCAATGTCCGCACCGTATCGTTCGTTCACCTCCGGCGGCCTTCCCCAGGGGCAAAAGCGGCGGCGGCCGTTTGTACAGGCGGGCGCGGCGCCCTCCGGCACGTACAACCGAGACTTCCCCCGTGCGCGGAATCGTGGTCGGCGGTGCCGGCGGGATGGGCCGCGTGGCGGTGCGGGACCTCGCGAGGTCCGCGGGCGTCGAACGCGTTACCGTCGCGGACCTCGAGGGGAAGCGGGCCACCCGTGTGGCGGAGGAGGCCGGTGGGCATGCGGACGTCCGGGCCGTGGCCGTGGACCTGGCCGGAGCCGAGTTCACCGAGATCTTGAAGGGCCACGACTTCTGCATCTCCTCCGTGGCCTACCGCCTCAATCCCGTGGTCGCGGAGGCCTGTCTTGCGGCGGGCTGCCATTACGTGGATCTGGGCGGGCTCTTTCACGTCGCCCTAGAGGTTCTGGCGCTTGGCGACCGATACCGGAATGCCGGGCTGACCGGCGTGACCTGTGTGGGCGGCGGCCCGGGCATCACCAACATGCTCGCCGTGGTCGGTGCTCGCGAGCTGGATTCCGTCCGCGCCATCCATGTGCGCCTGGGCTCGATGGATCCTTCCTCGGAAGGGCTACCGCTTCCGATCCCCTACTCCCTCGACACGATCCTGGACGAGTTCACGATCCCGGCCATGGCCTACAGGGACGGGCGGTTCGTCGAGGTGCAGCCTCTCGGCGAGCCGGAGGATGTGTCCTTCCCGGAGCCTATCGGCAGGCGGCGCGCGTTCACGACGCTCCACTCGGAGGTGGCCACGCTGCCGCGAGCGTTCCCCGGCGTCGAGGAGGTCACGTTCAAGATCGCGTTCGAGCCCGCCTTCGTCGAGCGGTTCCAGCTCCTGGCGGCCATGGGTCTCGCCTCCCCGGAGCCGCTGGACGTTGGCGGCGCGCGGGTCCGGCCCCGGGAGGTGCTGGCCGCGATGGGACGCCGGCTTCCCCAGGCCGCCGGACTGGAGGACGTGGAGTGCCTGCGGGTGGAACTCCTCGGGGAAAAGGACGGCTCACCGACTTCGGTGGTCGCCGAGTCGCTGATCCAGCCGGATCGGGAGTGGGGCGCGGGAGCGGGCGCCCTCGACACCGGCATCCCCCCCTCGATCGTCGCGCAGATGATCATGGCCGGTGAGGTGAAGGGGCCGGGCATGTTCGCCCCGGAGGAAGCGGTGGACGCCGACCGGTTCTTCGCCCGTCTGAGCGAGCGGGGGATCACCGGCACCGTGCGATCCTCCCCCGGTCCGGGAGGCTGACGGCCGGAAAGGACCCCTACAGAGGCACGTGGGACAGCACCATGATCCTCGGCTCGGTCATCTCCTGCATCGCGTAGCGAAGCCCCTCGCGCCCGTACCCTGATTCCTTCGATCCCCCGTACGGCATCTGGTCCGCGCGGAACGCGGAGACGTCGTTCACGATCACGCCGCCGACCTCGAGCTCGCGATGCGCGAGCATGGCACGCTCGATGGAGGAGGTGAACACGCCGGCCTGAAGGCCGTACTCCGAGTTGTTGAGCTCTGCGAGCGCCTCCTCGAACGTCTGGTACGGCTGCACGGTTACGACCGGTCCGAAGACCTCTTCGCACCGGACCTTCATTTCCGGCCTGGTGTTCGCGAGCAGCGTAGGGAAGTAGAGCGGGCCCTCCCTGCGCCCGCCCGTGAGAATCTCGGCGCCCTGCGCCACCGCCTCCTTCACCCAGGCATCGATCCGGTCGAGGGCTCCGGCGTCGATCACCGGACCGACGTCCACTGTGGGATCCAGCGGATCGCCCACTTTCAGGCTCTCCACCTGCTTGACGAGCCTCGCCACGAAGTCCTCGTATATCTCGGACTGGATCAGCACCCGCTGGACCGCGATGCACGACTGCCCGGCCTGGTAGTACCCGCCGACCGCGACCCGCGTGGCCGCGTGGTCCAGGTCGGCGTCGGAGTGAACGATGACGCCGGCGTTCCCGCCCAGCTCCAGCGTTGCGTGCTTGCGCGGGTCGAGGCCCTTCAGCCGCCAACCGATCCCAGAGCCGGTGAACGAGAGCTTCTTGAAGCGCCGGTCCTCGACCAGCCGCTGGGCGCGGTCGCTCGAGATGGGGAGCACCGAGAGCATCCCCTTCGGGAGATCGGTCTCGTCGAAGAGCTCCGCGATCGCCAGGGCCCCGAGGGGCGTCACGCCCGCCGGCTTGACGACGATCGGGGCGCCGACCGCGAGCGCCGGCGCCACCTTGTGGGCGACCAGGTTCACAGGGAAGTTGAACGGGCTGATCCCCAGCACCGGCCCGAAGGCGAACCGCCGCACGATGCCCGCCCTGCTCCCGAGGCTCTCCTCGGTGTCGAGCGCGAGGAACTCGCCGTCCATTCGACGGGCTTCCTCCGCGGCCCACCGGAACGTGGACACCGCCCGCGTCACCTCGATCCGGGACCACTTGAGCGGCTTGCCGCCCTCCCTCGCGATCAGTTCAGCGAGCTCGTCCACACGCTCGCCGATGCGACGGGAGACGTGCATGAGCGCCTCGGACCGGGCGTGGGTGGGGAGGTGACGACTCTCCGTGAACGTCTCGGCTGCTCGGGCGACCGCCTCCTCGACGTCGTCGTCCGTCGGAACGCCGAGCGACGCCACGACTCTCCCGTCGTAGGGGCTCGTGACCTCCACGACATCATGCCCGGTTCGCCACGCTCCGGCGATGTAGAAGGGCCTGGTCGTCATCGGATCACCACTCCGATCTCCACTCTTCTTCCACGGGCGATGCGCCGTCCGTCGGGGCCGCTCTCATTCGATCGCGATCATGACGTGCTTGATCTGCGTGTAGTCCTCGATCGAATAGATGGACATGTCCTTGCCGTAGCCGCTCTGCTTGTAGCCGCCATGTGGCATCTCGCTGACGAGAGGGATATGGGTGTTCACCCACACCGTCCCGAACTGAAGCTTGCGGGCCGCGTTCATCGCGCGCGCCACGTTCGTCGTCCACACGGAGGCGGCCAACCCGTAGTCCACGTCGTTCGCCCAGGCGATCGCCTGGTCGTCGTCCGCGAACCGCTGAACGGTCACGACCGGCCCGAACACCTCTCGCTTCACGATCTCGTCGCTCTGGTCGATGTCGGTAACGATGCTCGGGCGGTAGAAGAAGCCGTCCCCGGCGATCCGTTCGCCTCCGGTGAGGATCGTCGCACCGCCCCCCTTCGCCCGGTCGACGAACCCCGTAACTCTGTCGAGCTGCTCTGGAGACACGAGCGGGCCCATCTCGGTGTCCTCACTCGACGGGTCGCCGACCTTCAGGGCCTCCACCGCGGGCACCAGGTTCGACAGCAGCTCGTCGTAGACGCGGGGCCCCGCGAGGACGCGCGCGGCGGCCGTGCAGTCCTGGCCCGCGTTGAAATAGCCGGCGATGGTCACCCACTCGACGACGGCTTCCATGTCGGCGTCGTCGAAGACTACGACCGGCGCCTTTCCGCCGAGCTCCAGGTGCACCCGCTTGAGCGTGGAGGAAGCCGCCCTCGCGACCTCCACGCCGGTGGCGACGTCGCCCGTGAGCGACACCATGCCGACGCCGGGGTGGCGCACCAGCCCCGCGCCGACCGGCTCGCCGTCTCCGGTGATTACGTTCAGCACGCCCGGGGGAAAGATGTCGGCGGCCAGCTCCGCCAGCCGCAGGGCGGTCAGCGGCGTCCACTCAGACGGCTTGAGCACCACTGTGTTCCCGGCCGCGAGGGCCGGCCCGATCTTCCAGATCGCCATCATCAGCGGGTAGTTCCACGGCGCGATGGACCCGACCACCCCGACCGGTTCGCGCCGGACCATGCTCGTATAGCCCTTCATGTACTCTCCGGCGGCCCGGCCTTCCAACAGCCTGGCCCCACCGGCGAAGAACCGAAGGTTGTCGACGCACGGTGACAGCTCCTCGGACAGGAAGACGGCCCTGGGCTTGCCGACGTTCGCCGACTCGAGGTCGGCCAGCCGTTCGCCGTCGCCCTCGATCGCATCAGCCAGCTTGAGCAGCATCTCGCTCCGATCACGGGGCGTGGCATCGAACCACACGTCGTCATAGGCCCTGCGGGCGGACGCGACCACTCGGTCGACGTCCTCCGCCGTCCCCTTCGGGACCTCGGCAATGGTCTCCCCCGTGGCCGGGTTCACGATGGCCTGCGCCTCATCGCCAGTGCCGTCGACCCATTCGCCCCCGATGTACATCTGGTGCTGCTTCACCGCAGTGGCCATGTGAACCTCCCGAACTCCGGTCGAGGGACAAGGCTAGCGCCTCCCACCCAGCGCCCGACACGAGGTGGATGGTGAAACGCCGTCGGTGGCGTTGTACGGCACGGCCAACCGGCATCGCAATCGGCAAGGCGCCGCTCGTCGCCCTCAGCCCCACTGGGCCGAGGCGAGCATCTCCCGGGCCCTCAGCGCGAGGAAGAACTCCATCCGGTCCCGTGCCGAGGAAAGGTCCCGCTCGGTGAGCTCCTCCACCTTGCGCATCCGGTAACGGAGTGTGTGGCGGTGGACGAAGAGCTCGGCGGCGGCCGCCTCCCACCGGGCGTTGCGGTCGAGGAACGCCCGCAGCGAGGCGATCAGCTCGCCGCCGTGCGCCGCGTCGTATCGATCGAGCGGCCCCAGGACGCTCTGAGCGAACGCGCGCAGCGCATCCGGGTCCTGCAGGGAGAGCAGCAGCTGATAGGTGCCCAGATCGGAGAACTCCGCTGAATCCCGCCCCTCCCCGCGACAGACCTGAAGGGCATACCGCGCTTCGCGGAAGCCCTTGAGGAGGTCCTGAAAGGGAACCGCGCTCCCCGCGCCGGCCCAGACCCTCCCTGCCGATCGGGAGGCAACGGTGTCGCGGAGGCGCCTCAGGTATCCCGGAGGCCGATCCTGCAGGACGATCAGAACCAGGTCCTCCTTCGCCGACGTGAGGAACGCCCCGGGCTCTCGTCCCAGCACCTCCTCGCAGGCCGACGCGAGCCGGGCCACCTGATCGGTGCCCTGGAACGCCACGGCCGTCGCGGGCCGGTCCACGTCGAATCCCAGCCGCTCCAGCGCCAGCCGGGCCTCGCGAGCTCCGAGCGATCCGGAAAGCAGCTGGTCGAGGACGTCGCCCTTCAAACGGCGCTCCGCCTCGGATACCGCCCGGGACTTCGCGAGCTCGATCGCGAGCAGCGCAACGGCATGGCTCGAGACGATGCGGTCGAACTGCGTGGGCGCGGCTCGCTTCCCCATCGCGAGGAACGCCTCCACCCGTCCCTGCGCCACGACGGGCTGCACGGCGACGTGGTGGCCCCTGTCCACCAGTGAGAGGCTGAAGCGGGGCCCCTCGGGGGCGCGCGAACGAAGGGCACTCCAGATCGCTGAACGGCGGCGCCCCGCGGCCCGGGGAACGGCGGCGACCGCCTCACCGTACAGGTCAAGCAGCAGGGCCCACGCTTCGGTAGCTTCGGTCAGCGCGTGGATCACCCCCTCGATCCCGTGTCCCTCCAGGACCGCTCGGGTCAGGGCGTGTTCGGCGTCGAGCGATCTCGACAGCAGGTCGTGTTGCTCGGCGACCAGGCGCGCGAAGACCGCCTCGGTGATGGCGATGAAAGGAACGGGATAGGGCACCTCGAAAAGTGCGAACCCGGCCCCGTCCGCCGCTTCCAAGAGCGCCTTGGGAACCTTTCGAAAGGAGAAACCCGTTCCGAACCCGAGGCCCGAAAGGCCGGCGTCCACGAGGCGCTTCAGGTAGGCGCGCTGCCTCGCGGCGGTGCCGCCGACTGCGATTCCCGTCGTGAGCATCAGCTCCCCACCCCGCAGCCAGGGAGTGGGGTCCTCCAGCTCGCTGAGATGAACCCAGCGGATCGGACGGCCCGCGCCCGCCGCTCCCGCCAGCAGGCGGAGATCGAGTCCCGGGATCCGGAGCAGGTCGCCGATCGTGAGCGCCATGCCGGCATTGTACGGTTCGTACAATGCGCTCACGGCCAGGGGCGGCTTTCGGGCGGCGAGCCGGTGGCCGGAGCGTACAACGGCCCCGCGTCCTTTCCTCCCGCCGGAGCCTGACACCCTCCTCGGGGACCGGGAGACTCGGGACCCGGCGCCTGGAGGCCACATGGATATAGCGCAGGAACGACGGCTCGTCACCGAGGTCCCCGGCCCCAAGTCCCGAGAGTTGCTCGAACGACGGATCGTCTCCGTTCCCAGGGGGGTCTTCTACACGGCACCCGTCTTCGTCGAAGCGGCATCAGGTGCCGTCCTCCGAGACGTGGACGGGAACAGCCTGATCGACCTGGGGTCGGGGCTCGCCGTCCTCAACGTCGGCAACGCCCATCCGGCAGTCGTCGAGGCCGTCCGGGATCAGGCGGGGCGCCTCACGCACACCTGCATGCACGTAACGATGAACGAGCCGTACCTCGCGCTCGCGGAGCGCCTCAACTCCCTGGTCCCCGGGGAAGGCGCGCGGCGCACCATGCTCGTGAACTCGGGCGCCGAAGCCGTGGAGAACGCGGTCAAGATCGCCCGGTACTTCACCAAGCGATCCGCGGTGGTGGTCTTCGACCATGCCTTCCACGGGCGAACGCAGCTCGCCATGACCATGACGGCGAAGGTCATGCCCTACCGGTACGGGTTTCCGAGCACGGCGCCGGACATCCACCGGCTGCCCTTCGCGTACCCGTATCGCTGTCCGATGGGCGGGACCTCCCCTGAAGCCTGCGCGGAGAGCTGTGCGGCCTACGCCATCGAGGAGATGGACAAGCACATCGGTCCGGAGACCATCGCCTGTGTCGTGGTCGAGCCGATCATGGGGGAGGGGGGCTTCGTCGTCCCCGCGCCCGGCTTCCTACCCCGGATCGCCGACTACTGCGCCCGAAAGAACATCCTCTTCGTAGCTGACGAGGTCCAGACCGGGATCGGGCGAACCGGACGGTGGTTCGGCATCGAGCACGAGGGCATCGTTCCGGATCTCGTGGTCATGGCGAAGTCTCTGGCCGGGGGGCTGCCGCTCGGCGCCGTCACCGGTCGCGAGGACGTCATGGAGAGCGTCCATCCCGGCGGCCTGGGTGGGACCTTCGGCGGAAACCCCGTGGCGTGCGCGGCCGCCCTCGCCGTCCTTGAGATCGTCGAGCGGGAGGGGCTCCTGGAGCGGGCGCGGCGCATCGGGGACATCGCCAGGTCGCGGCTCCAGGAGATGGCGGCCAGGTTCCCGATAGTCGGTGACGTGCGGGGGCGGGGGGCCATGGTCGCGATCGAGCTCGTCGAGGACCCCGACACGAAGGCCCCGGCGAAGGAGGCGGCCGGCCGGCTGATCGAGGAGTGCTACCGGCAGGGCGTCATCGTCCTCAAGGCCGGGACGCACGACAACGTCGTCAGGCTGCTGCCACCGCTGTCGATCGACGAGGGCCTCATCCGGGAAGGCCTCGACGTCCTGGAGAAGGCCCTGGCCACGGTCGAGGAGCGAGCCCCCGTTTCGCCCTAGCTAGTGAGCGCCACGGGGATTCGGCGTGGAGCCCGCCGGCCGGAGCACGAGCTGGTCGTGCGGCTCTACGACGTCGACGAGGCCCTCGAGCCCCTCCTCCACGAACAGCGTGAAACCCGCGGCGGGCACGGGCCGGTCTGTGCTCGCCGGCTCGTCCGTCAGGATCGCCTCGACGCCCCGCGCGGTCCGGGCCAGTCTGATCCTCGCATCGGGATTGAAGCGTGTGGCGGCTTCCTGGGAGCGGCGGAGTATGTCCGTGGCCCAGTCGGTGAACTCGATCATGACTCCAGGATGCTACCGGCTCACGCATCCAGGTCGACGCGGATGGTCAGGAGGTCCGTCCCCATCAGCCGGACGAAGGCGGCGTTCAGCCCGCCGAGCCGGCGCTGGCGCTCACGGGGGTCGTCCTCGGCAAGGACGCGCGCCGTTCCCGTCCGCCACCGTCCCCGGGCCCGGATTCGGACGCGGGGATTGGCAAGGATGTTCCGCACGTAGTGCGACCGGCTACCGTGCTCAGCCACGATCCAGAACGTGCTCCCCCGAAGGCCGTCGCCCACAGGGTTCCGAACGGGCCTGCCCGTGCGCCGGCCAACCGTCTCGAGCAGCGCCCAACCGGGGACATAACCTGCGACCAGCTTGACGACGGGGTTCACCCCATACTTGGCGAGCCCGGAGCTGAAGGTCCTCTTGTCCACGAGGAGGAGTATGGCGCCGAAACGGACGTGGCAGACCCTCCCACGCATCGCCAGGGAGGGCGTGATCGCGGGCGGGGTCGCCGCGGCCCTGAGCGGTGCCCCGTCCACCCTCTACGCGGTGGCGACCGGAGGCGATCCCCTCCTCGCGACGCGGGCCGTCGGTTCGATCGTGCTCCGGCACGAACGCCGAACGGTCCCGCTCGTGCTGGCGGCCCTTCCCCTGCACCTCGCGATCTCCGTCGGCTGGGCCACGCTCCTCGCGTTCCTGCTCCCGCGCGCCCACCCCGTGCGTTCCGGCGCCCTCGCCGGCGCCGTGATCGCGGCGCTCGATCTGGGCATCCTCGGCCGCCGATTCCCGGCCATCAGAGCCCTGCCGGTCCTTCCCCAGGTGGCGGACCACGTCCTTTTCGGAATCACCGTGGGGGCCACCCTGGAGCGCCGCCGGGCCAACCGTACCCCAGCCTTCGACCCGGCGGCCGCCTCATGCGCCTGAGAAGCCGTCCGCGAGGTTGTCCAGCATTCGCCGCTGCATGCGACGGAGCCGGGGGCGAAGGAGCAGCGAGAGCACCCTTCCGGAAAGTCCCCTGGGCAGGTCCGCCTCGATCCGGTGCTCGAGAACGCACCCGCCTGGAGCGACGGAGAGCCGGTAGCGGACCCGCATTCCCACACCCACGACGACGTCCTGTTCCATGAGCGAGCGGGTCGCTTCGGTAACGGTGGAGTGCGCGGTCACGTCGAAGCCCAGCATGCGCGCCCTCCCGTCGATGACGGATCCTCGTTGCACCGGGCTGAGCCCGCGGGCCTCGAATACCTCCGGCTGCCACCGGGGCCAGGTCGTCGGGTCGGCGATGAGAGCCATGACCCTCTGCGGATCGGCACGCAGGATACGGCGGGAGGACACTGTGTGTCGAAGGGGGGGCAACCGATGCTCTCCTTCGTTACGCGCCCTGGCCCTGGTTCTGCATGAGCCCGCCGTCGATCACGTAGGACGCTCCGGTCACGTAGTCCGCGTCCTCGGAGGCAAGGAACACGGCCAGACGCCCGATCTCGGATGGGTCGGCCGCTCGCTTCCATGGAATGCTGCTCGTCTGCTCCTCGCGGGCTTTCGGGTCGTCGATCGCCTCTTGGTTGAACGGGGTAAGCACCATCCCGGGTGCGAGGTTGTTGACGTTGATGTGGTCCGGGGCCAACTCGAGGGCGAGCGTTCGGGTGAGGTTCCGGATGGCGCCCTTCGAGCAGTCGTAGTCGGCCGCTCCTGCCCGCGGGATCTCCTCGTGGACGGAGGTAACGTTGATGATCTTGCCGCCTCCACCGGCGGACCGGCGGAGCTGAATGAAGCGGCGGGCGCAGAAGAAATACCCGTACAGGTTGGTCCTGATGGCGCGATCCCATACGTCGGTCGAAAGCTCGGCCACCTGCGTTCCCGAGGCGTCGAGGCCCGTGTTGTTGACGAGGATGTCCACGCGACCGAACTCCGCGACGGCCCGGTCGAAGATGGAGGCCACCTGTGCCTCGTCGCTGACGTCAGCCTGAACGGCGACCGACCGGCCTCCCGCCGCCTCCACCCGCCGGCGTGTCTCCTCAGCCCCCTCCGCGTCGTGGAGATAGTTCACGACCACGTCGGCTCCCTCCTTGGCGAACTCAACGGCAGTGGCCCGGCCGATGCCCGAATCGGACCCGGTGATGAGCGCAACCTTCCCTCTCAGACGTCCGGCCATCAGCTCCGCTCCTTCCTCCTCGACTCCAATGGGCGGAGGGACATGTGCACTAGCACGACGATCCCCGCCGCTATGGAGAGCCACAGGTGGAGGGCGTGCCCCCTCTCACCTGAGCCACGGTGTCGATCCATCGAACCCGGAAGGCCATCGAGGGCCGCCTCGGCGCTCGCGATGAGCAGGGCGACGATCCCGAACGCCGCCGTCGCGATCGTGGCCGTTCGCACAAAGCCGCGAACGTGCCCCGATCGGAGCCACCCGAGGACACCGAAGTCACGAAGGAGGATGGCGCAGGTCGCGACGATCGCCAGCTCGTATGCGGTCGTGAGTCCGTCGACGAACCCAACGGGTTCCGGCGTCCAGGCATCTCCGCCGATGGGAAGCCCAACGGTCCTGGACGCGACCCAGGCGGCGGCGATCGACGCGTGGCCGGCCATACCCACATGCAGGACGAGCCGGGACGGTCGCACCAGGGC
>JACDCJ010000032.1 GCA_013817655.1 Actinosomnolentus pattersoniae (SeqCode) | reverse complement strand
GTGCTCGACCTGGAGCCTCGCGTTGATCTCCAGGAAGTAGAACCCGCCTTCCTCGTCGACCAGGAACTCGACCGTTCCAGCGTTCACGTACCCGCAGGCGTTCGCCACGGCCACGGCCGCGTCACCCATCTCCGGGACGCGCTCCGCGAACCGCGGGGGCGGGGTTTCCTCGACCAGCTTCTGATGGCGTCGCTGGAGCGAGCAGTCGCGGGCACCGAGCCACATGGACCCTCCGGCGCGCGGAGCCAGCACCTGGACCTCGATGTGCTTGGGCGCGGGCAGGTACCGTTCAAGGTAGACGGCGTCGTAGCCGAAGTACGCTTCCGCCTCCCTCATGGCCGATTCCAGTGCCCCCTGGACCTCACGGTCGGAGTTCGCGACCCTGAGGCCCCGGCCGCCTCCCCCACCCGCTGCCTTGATCGCCACGGGATAGCCGTGCGCCGCGGCGAAGGTCCGCACATCCTTCACGCCGAGGACCGGCTCCAGCGTCCCTGGGACGGGCGTCACGCCCACGGACGAGGCCAGGCGGCGGGCGCCGATCTTGTCTCCCGACGCGCGAAGCGCCTCCGGCGGCGGGCCGACCCAGGCCAGGCCGGCGCCGATCACCGCCTCGGCGGCATCCGCGCGTTCAGACAGGAAGCCGTATCCGGGATGGATCGCTTCGGCTCCCGTGGCGCGGGCCGCCTCGATGACGGCGTCGAGGTTGAGGTAAGTCTCCGCGGCATCGCTCCCCGGGAGCCGGACCGCCTGGTCCGCCAGGCCGACGTGCCGGGCCCGAGCGTCGGGGTCCGCGTAGACCGCCACCACGCCGATCCCCAGGTCACGGCACGTTCGCGCCACACGGACGGCGATCTCGCCCCGGTTCGCGATGAGGATCTTGGTGAACACGACGCGAGGAAGGCTAAGGCCTGGGAAAGGCTTTCGTCAGGCGACGCGATCGGCGGAAGGTATCGGTCGCCGGAGCCGCAGCGCCTACCCCTTACCTTCCGGCTGCGGCTTGGTTTGCTTCCAGAGTTCGCGGAGGTCGAGCGTCCGCTCCTCGTAGAACCTGTTGGTCCTCATGGATCCGCCTCCTACCGTGAGGCTAGCACCCAGCGGGGGCCCGCCTTCGTCACCTGGCTGTTGACTCGATGCCCGACCAGCGACTCGAGGAGGCTCGCCGCGGCCAGCACCCGGTCCAGATCGATGCCCGTCTCGACGCCCATGTCGCTCAGCATGTGAACGACGTCCTCGGTGGCGAGGTTTCCGTTGGCGCCGGGGGCGAAGGGAGATCCACCGAGCCCTCCGATGCTGGCGTCGAACTCCGTGATCCCGATCTGCATCGCGGCGAGCATGTTCGCCATCGCCGTGCCCCTCGTGTCGTGCAGATGCAGGTTGATGGGCGCGTCCGGGAGCCGCTGCTGCAGGAGGCCCACGACTTCCCAGATCCGGGTGGGCGTGGCCATCCCGGTGGTATCGGCGAGGGAGATCCGCTGCGCCCCCGCATCGAGCACCCGCTCGGCCACCTCCAGTACGCGGGCGGGGACCACGTCTCCCTCGTAGGGATCGCCGAACGAAGTGGAGATGGATACTTCGACCGGGAGGCCAACGGGCTCGGCGACCCCCACCACCTCCGCCACGTCCGCGATGGACTCATCCACGGACTTGCCGACGTTCTTGCGGTTGTAGCCGTCGGCCGTCGCGAGGAACGCCTGGAGGGAGGCGAAGCCGCTCGCTCTCACGGCGTCCTCGGCGCCCCGGCGATTGGGAACCAGCGCGGAGTATTCGACGTGAGAAACTTTGCGGACCCGTCGCCACACGGCGGCAGCGTCGGCCATCGCGGGCACCGCTTTCGGCGAGACGAAGGACACCGCCTCCAACCTGGGGACGCCGGTCTCCGAAAGGGCTTCGATCAATCGGACCCGGTCCTCGACCGGAAGGGGCTTCTCGGACTGGAGTCCGTCCCGGGGCCCGACCTCGCGGATCGTGACCCTGTCCGGGAGCTCCGTCACCGGCCCTTCCAATCGGGGTCCCGCTTCTCGTTGAAGGCGGCGATCCCTTCCCGACGGTCCTCCGAGGCGACCGTGCGGCGCCACGCCAGGTCCTCGATCTCGATGCCATCGTCCAGCGGCAGGTCGAACCCTCGGTCGATGGCCCGCTTGGACTCGCGGACCGATACCGGGGCTCCGCGACATATTTCCGCCGCGAGGTCACCCGTCGCTGCGGTGAGATCCGCGCGGGCAACCACCCGGGCCACCAGGCCCATCCCGTGAGCCTCCGCGGCGGTGATCCGCCGCGCGGTAAGCACCAGCTCCTTCGCCCGAGCGACGCCGATCTTGCGGGCGAGGAGCTGCGTTCCTCCCCCGCCCGGGAGGATGCCGACGCGCACTTCCGGCAGCCCGAACTTCGCGTCCTCGGAGGCGACGATCAGGTCGCACGACAGTGCCAGCTCGAATCCCCCGCCGAGGGCGTGGCCGAACACTGAGGCTATCGTCGGCTGCGGGACGGCCCGCAGCGAGTCGAACATGCCGCGCATCAGGATGCGGTTGCGGAGCCATCCCGAATCGTCCAGGCGGTTCCTCTCCTTCAGGTCGGCTCCCACGCAGAACGCGTTGTCACCAGCGGCCGCGAGCACGACCACCCACACGTCGGCCCGCGCGGCGGCCTGCAGGAGTGTCCCGGCGAGCAGGTCGGCCATCTCCCCCGAGATGGCGTTCAGCGCCTCGGGGCGCGAGAGCGTGATCGTCGCGACGTGCCCATCGATCGTCGCCTCGACGGAGCTCACACCGGGGGAACTCCGTGGTGGCGGCCGCTGAACTCCCGGTCCTTGCCGCGCGAGTGGGCGAGCCGCCGAACGAGCTCGCCGCGGAGGTTGTCGGGCTGCACGACTGCGTCGACCACGCTCTCCGAGGCGAGATGCAGAAGATCGATGTCCTCCTCGTACTCACGGCGCTTGTCGGCGACGAACGCCGCCCGCTCCTCCGCATCCTCGATCGCCTGCATCTTGTTGAAGAACACGGCGTTGACCGCCGGCTCCGGTCCCATGACGGCGATCCGCGCGGTCGGGAGCGCGATCGTGGCGTCCGGCTCGAAGCCCGGCCCCGCCATCGCGTACAGGCCCGCCCCGTACGCCTTGCGAACGACGACGCAGAGCTTCGGAACCGTCGCCTCGGAGACGGCGGTGATGAGCTTGGCTCCGTGACGGATGATCCCCTGCCGTTCGACGGCCGACCCGATCATGAAGCCGGGAACGTCGGCCAGGAAGATCAGGGGGATGTTGAACGCGTCGCACAGCCACACGAACCGCGCCACCTTGTCCGCGGAGTCCACGAACAGGACGCCCCCCTTCACCATCGGCTGGTTCGCGACGATGCCCACCGGTGCTCCCTCGATCCTGCCGAGGCCGACGATCACCTCTCGAGCGAAGTCGGGCTTGATCTCGAAGAAGGAGTCCTCGTCCAGGAGGCCCGCGACGAGCGCGTACATGTCGAACGCTCTCGACTCGTCGCTCGGGACGATGGCCGCGAGCGATCCGCGGTAGGCCGGCGGCCGCGCGTCCGTCCACGGAGCCTCCTCCAGGTAGGACTGTGGGAAGTAGGACAGGTAGGCCCTGGCGGCCTCGATTGCGGCCTTGTCGTCGGGCACGCACAGGTCGCCGCACCCGGAAACCTCGCAGTGCATCCGCGCGCCGCCCATCTCCTCCAGGCTGACCTTCTCGCCGATGACCTCCTCGGCCATCCTGGGTGAGCCCAGGTACATCGAGGCGTTCTTCTCCACCATGAACACCACGTCGCAGAAGGCCGGGATGTAAGCGCCGCCCGCCGCGGAAGGCCCGAACAGGCAGCACGCCTGTGGGATCCGACCGGACGCCTGGACCTGGTTGTAGAAGATCTTGCCGGCTCCCCGCCGACCCGGGAACAGCTGGACCTGATCAGTGATGCGGGCGCCCGCGGAATCCACGAGGTAGACGAGGGGGAGCCTCCGCCTCCGCGCGAGCTCGATGATGCGGATGATCTTCTCGACGGTGGGTGCGCCCCACGACCCGGCCTTCACGGTGGGATCGTTCGCCATCACGGCGACGGGCCGCCCGATCACCTCCCCGACGCCGGTCACGACGCCATCCGCGGGAAGGTCCCCCGCCAAGGCGCTCACGAGGAGGCCGTCCTCCGCGAACGCGTCGGCGTCGTCGAGGAGCAGCCGTAGTCGTTCGCGCACGAAAAGCTTGCCCTGCTCGGCGAGCTTCTGATGATATTTCGGAGCGCCCCCCGCCCTGGCCCGCTCAAGGGCCTCCGCGAACGCGTCCTGCAGGCTCCCGGTCATAGCGAGAGTCTAAGCTGGGAGGCCCTCGGGACCTCCGAGGAGGGAGATCTCCGGATGAAACTGCGGCTGGGCACCGTCGTCATCAACTGCAACGATCTCGACCGGATGGCCGAGTTCTGGAGTGCGGTGCTCGGGTATCGGCCGGGCACCCTGATGGAAGACGGGCATTTCGTCGTCCTGCGTGATCCGGAGAAGAAGATCTCCGTGTCCCTCCAGAAGGTCCGCGGTGGTGAGATCGGCAGAAACCAGATGCACCTCGACCTGTACGCATCGGACGAGGAGGCCGAGGCGGATCGGATCGTCGCTCTCGGCGCCATCCGCATCCGCAAGAACGAGGATCCGGACGACACCTACGTCGTCCTCGAGGACCCCGAGGGGAATCAGTTCTGCGTGTGCCGGCATCAGCCGGCCGATCCGAGCGCGGCCTGACCGGCCGGCCTCAGGCCCTGCCCAGGAGGCGGGACTTCTGCGCCCGGAACTCGTCCTCCGAGATGACGCCGTCGCGCCGGAGCTGATCGAGCTTGTCCAGCTCGTCGGCGACCGACGGCTCGGAACGTCCCGCCCGCATCGTCCTGCGCTGGTTCTCCTCTCCCACCTCGTAGATCGTCTTCTGGACGCGCTCGGGATCTCGGATGTCCGTGAAGAGCTGCTGGCCGAACTCTCCCGCCGACTCGATGCGCAAGTCCCCCGCCCCGATCATTCGCTCGAAGACGCTCTGGTTGAACCGGACGTCGTTGATGTTCTCGAGCGGGATCTCCATCGACTGCTTTGCGAACCAGCCCGAACGATGGATGAGCCGGTCGGTCGTCACGACGAAGTGAGACGTCACCCAGGCCACGAAGGCGCGGAGCGGGTACACGGCGAATGCGGCGAGGCCGATCGCGACGATCGCCAACCTCGTCCACCCGGGCCAGGAATCCGGCAGGACCACGAACCCCGCCACCACGACCGCGACGACGAGGATGGTCACCAGGGCCGGGGGCACCAGGGCGATCCAGTGCGGCCTCAGATCGAGGACGAGCTCTTCGTGGTCGGCGAGAAGCCGCCGGGGGAACGCCATGCGCGAACGGTACTCCGGCCCAGCCCGGCGAGGCAAGCACAAGGGATCTCTCGGGCGGCGATCCGCTACCGTGGCCTAGTGGACGACGATCGCTCCAAACCCGCTCTCGATGCGAACGAGCGGACCATGCTCACCGGCTTCCTCGACTACCAGCGGGCGACGGTGCTTCGAAAGGTGGAAGGCCTCTCCGAGGAGGACCTCCGCCGACCCATGGTCCCGTCCGGCGTGACGCCGCTCGGCATGGTGAAGCATCTCGCCCAGGTGGAGCGGTGGTGGTTCCGCATGTGCTTCGCGGGAGAGGACGTGGCGCCGCTGTGGACCGAGGAGGACGAGGACGCCGACTGGAAGGCCGGTCCGGACGAGACGACCGAGGAGATCCTGGGCCTCTACCTGGCGGAATGCGATCTCAGCCGCGCCATCACCGACGCGGCGCCCACGCTCGAGGAGCGAGCGCGAAGGGCGCGGTTCGAGGGATACACGTTGCGGTGGATCCTCGTCCACATGATCGAGGAGACGGCCCGGCACAACGGCCACGCCGACATCATCCGGGAGCTGATCGACGGCACGACCGGCGAGTGACCTGGTGGAGCGCGAGCTCAGCGGAGGTGGTCCACCTCACCGAAGGTAACCGAGGTGGTGGCGCCAGTCGCCGGGTCCCGTACGAGCAGTTCCCCGAGCTCACCGATTCCGGTGGCGATGCCTACGACCGTCGCGCCGGAGCGGGTCCTGCCTCGGACGGCTCTTCCGAGCGTGTCGCAGCGCTCCGGGTACGCGGCCGAGACTCGATCCCGAAGTCCTTGGCCTCCCTCCCCGTACATGGCCCGTAAGCACGTCAGGTAGTCCCCCAGCAACGCCTGAGGATTCGGGCGACCTCCTTTGGTCACCACGCTCGTGGCAGACTCCCGCAGCGCTTGGGGGAAGTCCTCCTTCGATTGCGTGAGGTTCACTCCGGCGCCGACCACCACGTGCGACACCCGTCCATCCCGAACCGTTCCCTCGACGAGGATCCCCCCGAGCTTTCGATCTCCCCCCATGAGGTCGTTCGGCCACTTGCATCGGGCGCCCACGCTGCAGGCCTGCTCGCACGCCGTCGCCAGGGAGACCGCTGCCGCGAGGGAGAGCAGGGCCGTCTCCGTGGCGGGGATCGCCGGCCGGAGCAGCACGGAGACGGACAGGGACTTGCCTCCGGGTGACGACCACTTCCGGCCCAGCCGGCCTCGGCCCGCCCGCTGCTCCCCGGCCACCAGGACGCTCCACTCGGGAGCCCCGGCCCCGGCGGCCTCCAAGAGGTCCGAGTTCGTCGAACCCGTCACCTCGACGAAGCGGGCCAGCCGCGGCAAGCCGGCGGCTGCAGCGGCGCGATCCACAATTTCCTGCGTCAGCACTGGACACTCATCATCGCCTGGGTAGGTGGAACCGGCCACGGCGCCCCGCTTTTCGCCACCCGACCTGGCGGCCTGCCGTACAACGTCACCGCCTCGACGGACAGCCCCGCTAACACCGCCTGCTTCACGGGGCTAGATCGTCCTGCCCACGATAAGTCCGGACACTTCAAGAGCCTCCATCACGAGAAGGGGAGCCCGGGTGATGCTCCTCCCGTTGACCAGCCAGTCGACGGGAAGGAGGCGCCCATGGCTCCCGCGGGGAGTCTCGCACGCATGCGCAAGCAGGTGTTGGACCGGGTGGCCAGGAGGGAGGTGAGCGTGGTCCAAGCGTGCCAGGAGGCGGGGTGGTCCAGGAGCCGGTTCTACGAGCTGCGGGCCCGGTACCACTCCTATGGTGAGGCCGGCCTGCTCCCCAAGCCCAGACCCCCGCACCGGGCGGACCGCCGGCTCGCTCCTCCGGCGGTGGACCAGATCATCGCCTACGCCATCGAACACCCCACCGAGGGACCGCGCAGCATCGCGGGCAGGTTGTCCCTGCCCCGGTTCGGGTCTTGGAGCCTGTCCCACGGCGGGGTCTACAACGTGCTGCGTCGGGCCGGCCTGGCGCGGCGCTCCGCCCGCCTGGCCGCCGCCGAGGCCCTGGCCGCGACCGAAGGAGGACCGATCACCGAGCGGACCCTGCGGGACCTCCGGACGATGGAGGTGACCCGTCGCCACATCGGCTCGGACATCACTGGTGAGCAGGTGTTCTTGGACACCATGTTCGTGGGCCGACTGAAGGGGGTGGGGAAGATCTGGCAGTACTCCGCCGTCGACGGAGCCTGCTCGTTCGGCTTCGCCAGGGTCAGGCGGGGCGAGAAGAGCGCCCGGGCCGCGGCGGCGTTCCTGGAGCACGACGTGCTCCCCTCCTACGCCGAGGCGGGCATCGTCCTGAAGGAGGTGGTGGTCGACGGTGGACCCGAGTTCAAGGGCGAGTTCACCAGGACCGCCCGCCGCCTTCAGATCTCGGTGCACCGCATCCCACCGCGCTCGCCGGACCTCAACGCCTTCGTGGAACGGTTCCAGGGCACCGTGCTTCACCTGCACTACCGCAACGCCTTCCGGTACCGCTTCTACACCTCGGCAGCCGACATCGACGCCGACCTGGCCGCCTGGCTCCGCTTCTACAACTTCGAGCGACCGCACCGCGGGTACCGCACCAAGGGCAGACGGCCGGCCCAGATCTTCTACGCCGACCAACCCGCTCTCCTCGTCATGAAAGGATGGGATGTCGATGAGTTCACCCCGCAAAGTGTCCGGTCGTAACGTGAGCCACACGCCCTAGAGCTTCCAGGCGGTCGCTCATGTTCGTCATGCCGGCGCCCCGAGGGGTAGACTCGGGAACGAAACCACGTCCGGCATCCTCGACCGTGAACGTGAGATGTCCGTTCTCCCCGGACAGCCGCATCGATATCGTCGACGCTCCCGAGTACTTCGCGGCGTTCTGCAGCGCCTCCAGCGCACAGAAGTACACGGCGGCCTCGGCTTCGGGCGGGTAGCGGCCGACCCCGTCGAGCTCCACCTCCACCGGCAGCCCCGCCTTCCGGACATGGGCACGAAGTGCGGCGCCGAGCCCTTGATCGGCGAGCAACGGTGGATAGATCCCTCTGGCAAGGTCTCGGAGGTCCTGCAGGGCCTGCTGAACCTCGGCCTGGAGCTGCACGAGCAGGTCGTCGGCTCGCTGCGGCTCCCGCAGGGCACGACTGCGTGCCAGCCTCAGCTTCAGCGCCAGCGCGACGAGCTGCTGCTGCGCGCCGTCGTGGATGTCTCGCTCGAGCCTTCGGCGCTCCTCGTCCTGGGCGCCCACCAGGCGCTTTCGGGAGTCGCGAAGCTCGTCGAGGCGCAGGAGCAGCTCCTCCGTGAGCCGCACGTTTCGAAGGACGAGGCCGGCCTGAGAGGCGAGATCGGCGGCAAGCCTCTCCTCGGTCGGAGTGAGCCGCTCCCCCGGAGACTTTGTCAGGGATAGAGCGCCGAGCACGTCTCCCCGGTGCACCACGGGCAACGCGAGGGATACGTCAGGCAGCAACGGCAGGCCGCTGCCCGAGAGAGGGACCGGATCGTGATCGGGCTCCCGGTCGGGCGGCCACCAGCTGGCCGGGCGAAGCTCGTCCTCCACCCTCAGCCACGCGACGGCCCGGAAGGCTCCCGTCCCCTCTGCCAGTGCCCGGGCCAAACGCGGGAGGACATCCTCGGTCGCCGGCGTCGCTGCCATCCGCTCGCCGAACGCGACCAGCACCTCATAGGGAGTCGCCCGCTTGCCGTACACGAGTCGATTGGCCAGGTGCTGGACGCGCGCCCGTACCGGTTGGAACGCGAGAGCCACGATGGCGGTGGCCGCGATGGACAGCCCGAGATCCGGCTCTCCGCCCGAGCCGAGGAGACGCCCGACCCCGACGACGATGGCCACGTAAACCGCCGTGATGAAGGCCGCGAGCAACCCGTACACGACCGTCTTGCTGATGACGATGTCGATGTCGTAGAGGCGGTACTTGAACATGGCGATGCCCACCGCGACGGCCAGGAACGCCACCAGGATCGCGAAGACCGACTCGGGCACGAGGATGCCCGCGAAGCTGTCGAGAGCGATCGAGGCCACGCCGGTGAGGGTGAGGAGCGCGGCCGCGTAGGTGAACCACTTGAGCTGCTGGCGTTCCTCGCCCCGCGAGCGACGGAATCGGAACACGAGTGCCGCCATGGAAGCGATCAGGAGGACGGGGAAGAGCAGGAATACGGCTTGGGACCCGAGCGTCACGAGTTCACTCTCGACGCCGAACGGGTTGGTAGCGGGCCGCTCCTGGAACCGTCCCGGAAGGAGGGCGAGCGGGATCCACCCCAGCGCGATGACCCCCCACACGATCCAGCCCACGGGCCGCCACCTGCGGGAAGGAAGCTTGCCGTCGGGGAAGAGAAGCAGCGGAAGCGTCACCGACGCGAGGAACAGTGGAAGCCACGACCAGTCGTAAAACCAGGCGACGTAGACCCCTGCGGGGAGCGAGCGCGAACGGGTCACCAGTGCGATCGCGGAGTAGGTGTCGGCGAAACCAACGAGGGCCAAGCCGAGGCCCAGGGCGCAGAAGATCCACCCGATCGCGTTGCTCGGGTGACGGGACGCGACCAGGGCTCCCACCGTGGCGAAGGTCGCGAAGCTGAGGAGCTGCACGTATTCGCCCGGCGAGGTCCCCACGCCGCTCCCGAGCCCAAGGACGAAGGTGCATCCCATGATCAGCCAGAACAAGCCCCAGAGCGCCCACGCCAGCCACCTGGCAGTGCGGGTGGTCATGGCGGCTCCGGGGAGGCCAGGGGGACCCGGCCCGTGACGGTCGTCCCCTCGCCCGGAAGGGAGACGATCTCGAGCGTCCCCCCGAGCGCCGCGAGTCGGTCCCGCATGTTCGTCAGGCCCGAACCGGGCGGGGTGGTCGCGGGATCGAATCCCCGGCCGTCATCCCCCACCGTGAACGAGACCCGCCCGCGCTCCCCCGCCAGGCGGATCCGCGCCTGCGTGGCGCCCGCGTACTTCGTGACGTTCTGCAGGGCCTCGAGACAGCAGAAGTACACGGCGGCCTCGATCCCCTGCTCGTACCTCTCCACGCCCTCGGCCTCCACCTCCACCGGGAGGGAAGCCTTACGGGCCTGCGCCGCGAGTGCCGCCCCCAGCCCCTGATCCGCGAGCAGGGGTGGATAGATCCCCCGGGCAAGGTCCCGAAGGGTCTCCAGCGCCTCCACGCTGTTGCGGGCCGTCTCCTCTAGCACCTCGCCTGCCCGGCCCGGGTCACCGGACAGGAGCTGACGCGCCAGCCCCATCTTCACCGCGAGGGCAACGAGCTGCTGCTGGGCGCCGTCGTGGATGTCGCGCTCCAGCCTGCGACGCTCCTCGTTCTGCGCGGACACGATGCGTTTGCGGGAGGCGCGAACCTCCCGAGCGCTCCGCAGCAGATCCTCAGTGAGCCGGACGTTCCGCAGAACCAGCCCCGCGTGCGAGCCGAGGTTCGAGATGAGCGCGTCCTCAGCTGGCGTCAGCGACTCACCTCTGGGCTTGGTTACCGTGAGCGCGCCGAGGAGCTCCCCCTCGTGGCGGATCGGGACGGCTCGATCCACCGCCGGAAAGGTCGGAAGCCCACCATTCGCCGACGGAACGGCGTTCGGCTCGTCCCCCTGGTCGGTCGGCCACGCCGCCTGGAGCCGCAGCTCCTCCCCGATATGCATCCACACCGCCGTGCGGCGGGCGCCCGTCCCCTCGGCGAGGATGCGGGCCATCCGCGGGAGGATGTCCTCGGTCGAGTATCCCTCTCCCATGTGACCGGCGAGGCTCGACAGGACCTCGTAGGGGCTCGCCCGATGCCCGTACACGAGCCGGTTCGCCAGGCGCTGAACGCGCTCGCGAACCGGCTGGAAGGCGACGGCGATCACCGCCGTGGCGGCGATGGACAGCGCCAGGTTCGGCTCATCGCCGCGGCCGAACAGCTCCCCCACTCCGACCACGATGGCGACGTACACGGCGGTAATGAAGGCGGCGAGCGACCCGTACACGACCGTCTTGTTGATGACGATGTCGATGTCGTAGAGGCGATACTTCAGGATCGCGATGCCCATCGCCATCGGGAGCGCCGTGAGGCCCCCGGTGACGAGGCCATTGCTCAGCTCAGAGTTCCCGCTCCCCTCCACCACGAACGATGCCGCCATGCAAGCGAGCACCACACCGCCCGCGTAGGTCAGCCACTTGAGCTGCTGCCGCTCGTCCGGGCCGGCCCTGCGGAACCGAACGATCAAGGAAAGGAGGCTTGCCAGCACGCTCATCAGCACGGCGAAGAGCCCGATCGCCCCGAGCGCGTCGAGAACGTCCTCGGAGCCCGCGATCCCGAAGGGGTTGGACACCCGAGTTCCATCGAAACGGCCGGGGAGGAGCGCGATGCTCGCAGCCAGCATCGCCGTTCCGATGCCGGCGCTCCAGGCGATGGGCTTCCAACGTCGCGACGGGAGGTGGCCGTCGGGGAACAGCAGGAGCGGGAACGTGGCCGCGAGCGCCGCCCCCACTCCCCAAACCCAGTTGTTCAACCAGTGGGCGATCGCCGGAAGCTCCGTCGCGCCCTCAGCACTCGTCGCGTATTCCACGGCCGCGCCCGACAGTCCGCCCATCGCGTAGGCCAACGCCGAAGCGGACAGCAGCCAACCGATGGGATTCCGATAGCGCTTGGATGCGACAAGGGCGCCGACGGTCGCGAACGTGAGCACGAAGATGCTGAAGGTGGTGATGATCGCCACGTCCCCGCTCTCGAACACCGAAGGAACGGTGAATCCGAGGATGAGCGTGGTCAGATGAAGGCCGAGCGTGAGGGCCCACAGGGTCCACGCGAGACGGGAGGCCGTTCGCGCCGTCATCGGGTGTCCGCCTCGAGCCGCACCGGCACCCGTCCACCGACCACGGTCCCTCCACCAGGACTCGAGTTGATCTCGAGCTCGCCGCCCAGCGCGGCCAGGCGATCGGCCATGTTGGTCAGGCCCGAGCCCTTGGCCGTCGTGGCGGGATCGAAGCCCCTCCCGTCGTCGGAGACGGCGAAGGAGAGGTGACCGTCGTCCGCGGACAGGCGCAGCGTGGCCCTTGACGCGCCCGAGTACTTGGCCACGTTCTGCAGCGCCTCCAGGGCGCAGAAGTACACGGCCGCCTCGGCCTCCTGGGGGTAGCGTCCGATCGAGTCGACCTCGACGTCCACCGGCAGAACACCCTTGCGGGCCTGGGAGCTCAACGCTGCAACCAGCCCCTGGTCCGCGAGCAGCGGGGGGTAGATACCGCGGGCCAGGTCGCGCAGGTCCTGCAGGGCCTCGGT
>JACDCJ010000031.1 GCA_013817655.1 Actinosomnolentus pattersoniae (SeqCode) | reverse complement strand
GATGTCGCGCGCCTCGGGCCTGGCGCTCGTATCGGCTCCGCGGCGCAACCCCAGGCGGGCCACGTCGCGGGGGACGGGCGAGCTCATCCTCCACGCGTGCCGCCGGGGGGCCTCCCGCGTGCTCGTTTGCATCGGCGGCAGCGCGACCAACGACGGGGGCGCGGGCATGGCGCAGGCCCTGGGGGTGCGGTTGCTGAGCGACCGCGGGGTCGAGCTGGCGCCGGGAGGCGAGGCCCTGCTACGCCTCGCGCGCGTGGACATGACCGAACTTGACCCCGCAGTCCGGTCGGCCGAGTTCGTGGCCGCCACCGACGTGGATAACCCGCTGGTGGGGCCGTCGGGAGCCTCCGCCGTCTACGGTCCGCAGAAGGGGGCGTCCGCGGAGGACGTGATCCTGCTCGACCGGGCGCTCGGACACTTCGCGGCCGTTGTCCATCGGGACCTCGGGATCGACGTGCGAGACATCCGGGGTGCGGGCGCGGCCGGCGGGATGGGAGCCGGGCTCGTCGCCTTCCTGGGAGCGAGGCTGCGGCCAGGCGTCGAGCTCGTCATGGAGGCGGTGAACCTCAGGGAGCGAATCGCGGCGGCCGACCTGGTGATTACGGGCGAGGGCGCCTTCGACGAGCAGTCGCTTCACGGCAAGGCCCCCGAGGGGGTGCTGCGCACCGCACGCGAGCTGGGCGTCCCGGCGCTCGTGCTGTGCGGGCAGGCTCGGGTCGACGTGCCCGGGGTTCGAATCGCTTCACTCGCGGGACGCTTCGGCCTGGAGGCCGCGACCGAGCGCTCCCGGCCCCTGCTGGAGGCGCTCACAGCCGAGGTGGCGGCCGAGTATCGGAAGGACAGCGGGCTCGCCTCGAGTCCCGCCTGACCCGGTCGACACTCCGGAAATGTCGGTCCGACTTTCGCCCGGCGCGCCGAGCGGTATACGATCACATCGCGCCCCACACGCGCCGGGTGCCGCGCCCGCCACGCTGGGGCGCTCGCTCGCACGTCGGCCTCGCCCGCGAAGAGGGAGGTGAGGGAAGTGCACAGGCGATACCACCTGAGCGGACTCGTCCTGCTGGTGGCGACGTCCGCGATGATCTTCGGCGTTCCCGCCGTGGCGGCCCAGCCACCGGCTCTGGGGTCCCAGGACCCCACCCTCGATCCTGCGCTCGGCTTGTCGGTCGAGTGGGTCATCGGCGATCCGAGCCCGTTCGCCGGCACCCGCTTCGACGGACACTACGTCCGCTCGGACCGGCGCGTGTACTACCTGGGGTTTCGCACGCTCGGTGACGTTACCGACGGTTCCGTCTGGTACTACGACGTGCCCGCCGGCGTCTACGCGGACACGGGCGTCGACATGCCCGTCCCGGTATCGAACTACGGGATCGCCGCGCTGCATGGCCAGAACGGGCTGGGTCTCTACATCTTTGGGGGTCGCGATGCGGCGGCCCAGATCGTGACCACGGTTCAGGTCTACTACCCGGCGACGAACACGGCGGAGGTCCTTTCCGACGACCCCTGGCCGGGGATGACCCCGGCCGGCTGCGTGAGCCTGCCCGCCAATGGGGTCGAAACCTACGGGAATCAGGCCTACGTCATGGGCGGCCTCTCCTTCGCGGCGAACGGCTGCGTGGACGACCAGTCGGCCGAGACCTGGGTGTTCGACCCCCTCGCGCCGGACGGTTCCAAGTGGTCGCCTGGGCCCGATCTGAACGTGGCGCGTGGGTACATCACTCCCACGGAACGCGGTGGCCGGATCTACGCCGTCGGCGGCGACCAGAACTCGGCCGGAAGCCTGATCCCCATGCCGACGGTAGAGGCCTGGGCGCCCCCGTCCGGGGGGTGGGACGACGCCGGGGTCGCCGACCTGCCGGTCCCGTGCGACGAGTCGCAGGCCTTCGCGGTTAGGAGCGCCGGGCTGCACCGGGGGATAGTCCTGGCCGGTTGTGGTCAGTGGCCGAACGCAGTCCCGGACACGTACTTCTACGACGTCGCGGGGGACACCTGGTCGCTGGTCGGTTCGCTGAACGAGAACCGTCGCAACCACGCCGGTGCGCTGATCACGCTGGGACGTCGGCCGGTCATGTTCATCCTGGGTGGCTACGGCGAGGAGTCGGGGTTCATCGACCCGATCTTCTCCAGCGAGGAAGGCCAGGGCACTGCCGCTCCGGCGTCGGACCATACCGGCTCCGGCTCGGCGCCAGGCCCCGACCGAAGCCCCACGACGAGCTGATCCATCGGTGGGGCGCACGGGACGCGTGCGCCCCACCCAACCTCCCGGCCTGATTGTCGCCCGGCCCGGGGGTTGGCCGGCGCGGAGGCCGCAAGGATCCGCAGAAACCTCACGTATAATCGGAGTCGACGGTCATCGCATCCCGAGGAGTGCTGGACATGATCATGCTGAGCGAGATGGCGGCAGGGAAGGTCAAGCAGCTGCTTGTCGAAGAGGGACGGTCCGACATCGCGCTGCGCGTCGCCGTGCAGCCGGGTGGATGCTCCGGACTCCGATATTCGATGTACCTGGACGACGACGTGTCCGAGAAGGACGTGACGGCCGAGCAGTTCGGCGTTCGAGTTGTGGTCGACCGGATGAGCGTCCCCTACCTCAAGGAAGCGAAGATCGACTTCGTCGACACGCTGGAGCAGTCCGGGTTCACGATCGACAACCCGCTCGCACAGGGCGGGTGCGCCTGCGGCAACTCCTTCTCCTGAGCCTGCGCCGCCACCAACCTCCCTCCTGAAGCTCCGGCCGGTCCCTCGTTTGGCCGACTATCGCCGGCCCGCGCCGCTGGTGTAGAAGGAACTCCATAGGGGGCTCGTCGGGAGGAGGAGCGCGTGAGGCGCGCAAAGCTACTGCCACTCCTGCTCTGTGTGGCCGCGGTGCAGCTCGCGGCCGGGGCAGGGACCGCGGCGGCATCACCGCAGGGACCGGGAGATGTCGGACGGTGGTCCGCTCCCATCGACGTCGGCGTCATCGGGATCCATGCGGCGCTTCTGCCGACCGGCGAGGTCCTGCTGTACGAGTACCCTTTCGATCAGATCGGCTCGGAGGCGCACGTCATCGACCCGGTCACGGGCGAGAACACCGACGTGTCGCTCCGGATCCGCCGGAACATCTTCTGCTCGGGACACTCCCTGCTCCCCGACGGCAGGGTCCTCGCCGTCGGCGGGGAGAAGTACGACGGGCCCGGCTTCAACGGCATTCGTGCCGTGACGATCTATGACCCGCAGACGCAGACCTGGACGGACGGCAACGCGATGTTCAAGGCCCGCTGGTACCCGACTCCCGTCCAGATGCCGGACGGCACGACCCTCGTCCTGAGCGGGCTGGCAGCTGACGGCGAGACGCTCGTCAAGCGGATGGAGTCCTACGACCCGGACACGGAGCAGTGGACGCTCCTGCCCCGATCGGCGAACTCCGACTCGGACCTCTACCCCCGCATGTTCGTCATGCCAGACGGAAGCGTGTTCCGCGCCGGCCCGAACCAGGAGGGGGTGCTGTTCCACCCCGACTCGAACTCCTGGTCGTTCGTGGACAACATGAACGGCGGGTGGCGGTCGTTCGCGGGGGCCGTGCTCCTTCCGGAGCCCGACACGACGAAGGCTCCCGAGAGGGTCTTCGTCGCCGGAGGCTGGGGCCCGCTCGACTCGACGGAGATAATCGACCTCTCCGATGCCACCCCCCAGTGGACTTTCTCGGACGGCATGCACCACGCCCGGTACAACCACAACACGGTGCTGTTGGCCGACGGCTCCATCCTCGCGGTCGGCGGCGGCCAGGGCCCGAACCTCTACGACAACCCGGTGCGTCAGGCCGAGCTCTACGACCCCGCCACCGGCCTGTGGCGTGACATGGCCTCCCAGGCCGCGAACCGCACATATCACTCCACCGCGCTGCTGCTCCCTGACGGAAGGGTGGTCTCGGCGGGCTCGGACGGAGGCGACATGCCGAGGACGATCGAGTACTACAGCCCGCCGTACCTTTTCCAGGGCGCGCGGCCGACGATCTCGTCGGCACCGGCCTCCATCACTTACGGGCAAGCCTTCTCGATCGGGACGCCGAACGCAGGCGCCATCACGCGAGCGGCCCTGGTGAGGCTCGGCTCGACGACCCACGCCAACAACTTCGAGCAGCGGTACGCCGACCTGGCCTTCAGTGCCGGAGGCGGACAGCTGAACGCCACCGCGCCCGCGGGGCCGGAGCTGGCGCCCCCCGGGCACTACATGCTCTTCCTCCTCAACTCGGCCGGTGTGCCGTCGGTGGCGAAGATCCTGCGCCTCGGCTGAGAATCGCGAGACCGTCGCTTCGGCCCCGCGAGGAAGGCGTAGTCTAGGTATGGACTACTGCCCTTCGTCCCGAGGAGCGACATGCCCACCAAGACCGTCGAGCAGAAGGAGCGCGTCGTCGTGCGCTTCGCCGGCGATTCCGGCGATGGGATGCAGTTGACCGGCGACCGGTTCACCAATGCGACCGCGGTGCTCGGGAACGACCTGGCGACCCTTCCCGACTTTCCCGCCGAGATACGCGCCCCGGCCGGAACGCTGGCCGGCGTGTCCGCCTTCCAGATCCACTTCGCCTCCCAGGACATCGTCACGCCCGGCGACGCCCCGAACGTCCTGATCGCGATGAATCCCGCCGCCCTGCAGACCAACCTCCGGGATCTCGAGCCGAACGGCACCCTCATCGTGAACGAGGACGCCTTCGTCGATCGGAACCTCGAGAAGGCCGGCTACTCGACGAATCCCCTCGACGACGGGTCGCTCGGCGGATACCGCGTCTACCGGGTCCCGATGACATCGATCACGGTCAGAGCCACCGAGGGCATGGGGCTGACCAAGAAGGAGGCCGAGCGCTCCAAGAACATGTTCGCGCTCGGGCTGCTGTCGTGGATGTACAGCCGTCCTACGGACGTCACCACCAAGTGGGTCGAGAAGAAGTTCAATCGCAAGCCCGACATCCTTCGGGCCAACCTCGCGGCCTTCCGTGCCGGCTACAACTTCGGTGAGACAACAGAGCTGTTCGCTCACACCTACGAGGTGAAGCCGGCGCCGGCGCTGCCGGGCACCTACCGGAACATAGCGGGCAGCACCGCGCTGGCCTGGGGGCTGGTGGCGGCCAGCGTGAGGAGCGGGCTGCCCATCTTCTACTCGAGCTATCCGATCACCCCCGCCTCCGAGCTCCTCCACGAGCTGTCACGCCACAAGAACTTCGCCGTCCGGACGCTCCAGGCCGAGGACGAGATCGCCGCGATAGGCGCCGCCCTCGGCGCCTCGTTCGCCGGTCAGCTCGGCGTTACGGGGACGAGCGGTCCCGGCCTCGACCTGAAGCAAGAGACGATCAGCCTCGCGGTCGCCCTTGAGCTGCCGCTCATCGTCGTGGACGTCCAACGGGCGGGCCCGTCCACGGGCATGCCGACGAAGACCGAGGCCGCCGATCTCCTGGCGGCTCTGTATGGACGGCATGGGGAGTCCCCGCTCCCGGTCGTGGCCGCATCGACGCCGGCGAACTGCTTCGACACGGCGCTCGAGGCCGCGCGGATCGCGGTCAAGTACCGCACCCCGGTGATCCTTCTGAGCGACACCTTCCTCGGCAACTCCTCGGAGCCCTGGCGGCTGCCCGACGTGGACGGCCTTCCCGAGATCGACCCTCATTTCGCCACGCAGGTCAACCACGACGATGGCTTCATGCCGTACCTGCGCGACGAGAATCTGGCCCGTCCGTGGGCGGTTCCCGGAACGCCCGGCCTGCGCCACCGGATCGGCGGGCTGGAGAAAGAGGACGTCACGGGGAACATCTCCTACGAGGCCGAGAACCACGAGCGCATGACGAAGCTGCGAGCGGCGAAGGTCGCGAAGATCGCGGACGACATCCCGCTGCTCGAGGTCGACGACGAGACGGGAGACGCGGAGCTCTTGGTCCTGGGGTGGGGCTCCACGTTCGGTGCGATCCGGGGATCGGTTCGCAGAACGAGGAGAAGCGGGAGAAAGGTGGCGCACGCGCACCTCACCCACCTCAACCCATGGCCGAGGAACATCGAGGGGGTGCTTCGCCGCTACCGGCGGGTGCTGATCCCCGAGATGAACACCGGCCAGCTCGCGATGCTGGTTCGAGCCCGCTTCCTGCTGGATGCCGAGAGCTACACCAAGGTGCAGGGGCAGCCGATCCTGGCCGCCGACATGGACGAGCAGATCACGAGGAGACTGACGAGTTGACGACGGTCGGAAACGGTGGACGGCACGGACCGGACGGCGGCGGAGGGCCGGGGTCCGGGGCCGCACTGACCCTCACGAAGAAGGACTTCGCGAGCGACCAGGAGGTGCGCTGGTGCCCGGGATGCGGCGACTACGCCATCCTCTCGACGTTCCAGGCGTTCGTCCCCGAGCTCGGCATCCCGCCGGAGCAGATGGTGTTCGTGACGGGCATCGGGTGCTCGGGCCGTTTCGTGTACTACATGGACACCTACGGGGTGCATGGGATCCACGGCCGGGCGCCGGCGATCGCCACAGGCGTGGCGACGGCCCGTCCGGATCTCTCCGTCTGGGTCGTCACGGGCGACGGTGACGCGCTCTCCATCGGGGGCAACCACCTCATCCATGCGCTGCGCAGGAACGTGAACGTCAAGATCCTGATGTTCAACAACCAGATCTACGGACTCACGAAGGGGCAGTACTCACCGACGAGCGAGGAGGGGAAGGTCACCAAGTCGACTCCGTTCGGCTCCCTGGACCATCCGTTCAACCCAGTGGCGCTCGCCCTGGGAGCCGAGGCGAGCTTCGTCGCCCGCACCGTCGACGTGGACCGGCAGCACCTGACTGGCGTCCTCCGGCGGGCCGCCGCCCACGAGGGCGTCGCCTTCGTCGAGATCTACCAGAACTGCAACGTCTTCAACGACGACGCCTTCCTCGCGCTCACCGGCAAGGAGACGAAGGGCCTGAACCAAATCCGGCTGGAGGATGGGAAGCCGGTGACGTTCGGGCCGGACGGAGCCCGCTGCGTGGCTGTGGAGTTCGACGGGACGCTTCGCATCGCGGACACCGCCGATACGCCGGAGGAGCTCGTCTACGTCCACGACTCGGGGCATCCGAACCCCGCCCCCGCGTTCGCGCTCGCGAACCTATCCTCCGGGCCCACCGAGCCGACGGCGCTCGGGGTCTTCCGGGACGTTCGTCGCCCCGTCTACGGGGAGCTCATGGACCGGCAGATCGCGCTCGCCACGGAGAAGCTCGGACGGGGCGATCTGGGCAAGCTCCTCCATTCAGGCGACACCTGGGTCGTCGAGGACGGAGGCGTCCCGGTCGGTTCCTTCCAGAGCTAGTCCCCGAAGATCCCGTCCAGCTCGGCCACGGTCTGGGCGTCCAGGCGCAGGTCGCCCGCGGTCGAATTGTTTCGGACGTGATCGGGGTTCCTGCTTCCCGCGATGGCGGCGGTGACGCCCTGCTGCTGGATCACCCAGCGAAGGGCGAGCGGCGCGAGCGTCGTCCCCACGCGCTCGGCGATCGGGCGCATCCTTTCGACCTTCCTGAGATTCTTCTCGAGATCCGCCGGCGCGAAGTCCCTTGGAGCGCTCGTGCCGGCCGCTCCCCGGAAGTCGCCCTCCTCGAACCGGGTTTCCTTAGAGATCGCGCCCGTGAGGAGGCCGAGGGCGAGGGGGCTGTACGCAAGGTAGCCGACGCCCATCTCTTCGAGGCCTGTGAGCAGATCGTGGCGATCGTCCTGGTGCAGGAGCGAGAGCTTGTTCTGGACCGAATCGACAGGCCGGACGTCGAGACAACGCTCGAGGAGCGCGCGCCCGAAGTTGCTCACGCCTATGTGGCGGGCCAGCCCTTCTTCGACAAGCTCCGCCATGGCGCCCCACGTCTCCTCGACGGGGACGCTGCGGTCGGGCCAGTGCAGCTGGTAGAGGTCGACATGGTCGGTACCCAGGCGATCGAGGGATGCGCGGATCGCTCCCTTCACCTCCTCGGGCCGGAAGCCACTGCCGGCGGGCCTCGGGGCGACCTTGGTGAAGAGAAGCACGTCGTCTCGGCGGTCGGCGACCGCTCGACCGACGAGCTGCTCGGAGCGCCCCGAGCCATAGACCTCGGCCGTGTCGATCCAGTTCATTCCCGCGTCCAGCGCCGCCCGCATGGCTGCCACGACCTGATCGTCGGACCGGTTCGGTCCCCACACGTCGCCGCCGGCCTCCCACGCGCCGAAGCCGATGACGGAGACCTGCGGCCCTCTGGAACCAAGCTTTCGCATCTCCATTGCGCTCGTCTCCTCGATGCCGTGTCCGGCTCGATCCGCGCGGCCAAACGGGCTCCGGGACAGAGACTACGGACGGAACCGACGAGCGGCCCGGCGTCCTGCTAACCCGGCCGCATGTGCGCGGCTATCATAGGCCGCCCGGCCGCGGAGGCCGGGCCCACGCCAAGATGCGAGGGAGCGAGGTCCATGGAGGAAACCCGCCATCCGAGCGTGCCGGCCGCCGACGTCTCCGGCTCCCCGGGGCCCGCCACGCAGCCAGACCGCCGGTGCGAGGTGTGCGACGCGAAGCTCTCGGCGTACAACCCGGGTCCGAACTGCTGGCAGCACACCATGGGCTGGCCGTGGCGGGGGCCGTCCGCCAAGCCCCGGTACTGATTCGCCGTCACTCCGCCGGCAGCAGCTCCTCCTCCGGCCCGCCGCCGATCGGAGTCTCGGTGCGGGGCACGCTCACTTCCCGACCGCGCAGGAACGCGAGCCAGTAGACGCTCGCGGCGATGACCGCGCCCGTCACCGGTCCGATGAAGTAGACCCAAAGGTCCGTCCAGGTCCAACTCACGAGGGCCGGTCCGAAGGAGCGGGCCGGGTTCATGCTCGCCCCGGTGAGGGGCCCGCCCATGAGAATGTCGAAGACGAGCACCAGCCCGATGGGCAGACCGGCGACGGACTTGAAGACCCCGCGGTCGTCCACGGCGACGGCGAACACCGTCAGCACCAGGAAGAACGTGAGCACGCCCTCGATCAGGATCGCCTTGCCGGTGGTGATCCCGAAGTTCCGCGCGATCGCAGTCGAGCCGAGGTTCGATTCGCGCCAGATGCTCTCCGGCAGGGCCAGCCGCAGCAGACCCGCTCCTGCCGCCGCGGCCGCGAACTGCACGACGGCGTACAGCACCGCCCGGAGCGTTTCCACCTTGCCGGCGACCCAGGCGCCCACCGTTACGGCCGGATTGAAGTGCGCACCCGAGATGTGGCCGAGCGCCGATACCATGACCGCGATGACGAGGCCGTGGGCGAGCGCAACCCCGAGCACACCGGCGACCGCCCCCGAGACCACGCCCGAGCCGGCGCCGATGAACACCAGGGCGAACGTCCCCAGGAACTCGGCCATCAACTGCTGTCCGAGCGTCTTCACACGCCCTCCCTTCCCCGTATGGCCCGTCCTCCCGCGCGAGTCGAGATCCCCTCGACGTCGTGTGGACATCGAAGCCTACCGCCCCACGCCCACCGTTAGAATCGTTCCGCGATGAAGCTTCTGGTGGTGTCGGCGAATCCACAGGTCCGCGAACAGATCGGAATCACCGTCCGAAGCGTCGAGCGGCGGTCCGGCCGGCCGATCGACATCGTGTTGGAGGCCCGCGACGGGCTCGAGGGCATGTCGATGGCCCGACGCCACGCTCCGCAGGTCGTGATCGCCGACGAGATCATGTCGCGAGCCGGCGCCTTCGCGCTCGCCCGGGACCTGAAGGGGTCCAGCCCCCCCTTCGCCGGGGCGGTGTTCATCCTCCTCGAGCGTCGCGAGGACGTGTGGCTCGCCCGCTGGTCCGGGGCCGATGCCTGGTTCGTCAAGCCGGTCGACCCCTTCGAGCTCGCGTCGGCCGTCACCGGATACCTCGAAGGTGCGCAGAAGGAGGCCGTGTGAAGATCAAGGTCTACCACCGCGAATGCGGGCGGGAGATGTTGGTACAGCAGATCCTCGAGTCTCAGGGTCACTGCCCGTGGGACGGGAAGCCCTTCAACAAGGACTACACGGCCATTCTCGCCGAGGCTTTGGAAGCCGCCGAAGCGGCGGGCGGACGTCTCGAGAACGCCCTGGAGAAGATCGCCGGGATGGAGCCGAACCTCTCCATCCAGGAGGACACCATCCTTCTGCCCCTCAGGAACCATCTGGACCACCTGAATCGCGACCGGTCTCCGGCTTCCCTGTGACGGGCGCGGAAGGCGTCGGCCAGCACTCGGTGCGCATGCAGCGGGTCGAGCATGGGTGGGACGTCTACATCATGGATCCCGAAGGGGACGTCGTCTCCACGAGGGCGTGCGGGTCGGAAACGGAGGCGAGGACGTTCGTGTCCACGGTCCGGCAGCACCTGTACTGGCTCTCCCCCGAGAAGTTCCGCGAGTACTATCGGATCGACGACCCGGCCCTCGCCAGCGGAGGACCGGACTAGCGGCGAGGGAGACTCATGGGCTTCAACCCGATGCAACCGGGCAGGGTGAGGAGGGCCGACGTGCTCATGTTTCTCTTCGGCCTCGCGCTGATCGCAGCCGCCCTCCTGTACGTAGTTCTCTGAGAGCCACCGCCCGCGCTCGCTCGGTTGGCCGCGGGAAGGCGATCGCGTGCCCCATCATCCCCGCTCGAGCGCCACGGCCATCCCCATGCCCCCGCTGATGCAAAGGGTTGCCAGGCCGAGCGAGTAGCCCTTCTCCCGCATCTCGTACGCGGTCGTGAGCACGATCCGAGCGCCGGTCATCCCGATCGGATGGCCGAGCGCGATCGCACCGCCGTTCGGGTTCAGCCTGTCGTGGTCGAGCTTCAGTTCGCGGTCGCACGCAAGCACCTGCGCGGCGAAGGCCTCGTTCAGTTCGATGACGTCGAAGTCCTGAAGGGCAAGGCCGGTCACGTCCAGCAGCTTCAGCGTCGCCGGAACCACCCCGATGCCCATGTACGCGGGATCGACCCCGGCGCTCGCGCAGGCGACGATCCGCGCGAGTGGTTCCCGACCCTCGGCCTTCGCCCTCGCCTCCGACATCAGCACCAGCGCCGCGGCCCCGTCCGTGATGCCCGATGAGTTTCCGGCGGTGACGGTGCCGGTCTCCCTGTCGAAGACGGGGGCCAGCTTCGCCAGGCCCTCGGCCGTCGTCTCAGGGCGGGGATGCTCGTCGCGTTCCACGAGGATGGTCTCCCCTCCGCGGCCCGCGACCTCAAGGGGCGCGATCTCCGCCGCGCGCCGGTCCCAGGAGCGATCCGTCTTCTGCTGGCTGTGCAGGGCGAACTCGTCCTGCTCCTCGCGGGGAATCGCGTACCGGCGGGCGAGGTTCTCGGCGGTCTCGCCCATGACCAGGCCGCACAGCGGATCGAGGAAGCCGTCCCGGCTCATCCCATCGGGCACCGCCGCCTCGCCCATGCGGTAGCCGAACCGCATCCGGTCAAGCAGGAACGGCGTCCGCGTCATGTTCTCCTGCCCGCCAGCGACCACTACCTCGGCGTTGCCCAGCATCACCTGCTCGGAGGCGATCTGGATCGCCTTCGTCCCCGACCCGCAGGCCATGTTGACGGTGAACGCGGGCACCTCTTCGCCGAGGCCGGACCGGTATGCGACCTGCCGCGCCGGGTTGGGGCCGTTCCCGGCCTGGCGCGCGTGGCCGAAGACCAGTTCGTCAACCTCCGGGGGTTCGACCCCCGCCCTCGCCAGCGCCTGCTTCGTCGCGTGGACGCCGAGGTCCACGGCCGGAAGCTCGGAGAACGCGCCGAGGAACCTGCCGATCGGCGTGCGAGCCCCCTCCACGATGACGACGCGCTCCACGGCTCGATTATAGGAAGACCCCTCAGAGCCTCGCGTAGGCGTACCGGCCCCACAGATCCTCCGTCAGGTCCACGGCGTCCTCCTCGACGCCGTAGCGGGCGAAGTGCCGGCACAGATGCTTCAGGTCCCGGGCGAGGAGCTCGTGCGCGTTCGGATTCGTCCGAGCGTCGATGCTCTGGGGAAAGTCGATCACGATCGCGCGATCCTGCCAGTAAAGGATGTTGTACGCGGACAGGTCCGCGTGGACGATGTCGCGGGACAGCCACAGCTCGAGGTTCCACAGGAGGCGGTCGAAGGCACGCTGGGCCTCCGCCGCATCCAGGGAGACGCGCAGGAGCTGGGGCGCGGCATCCTCCTCGTCGCCGACGTACTCCATCAAGACCGCGGCGCCGGATGCCGCGATCGGCCTCGGGACGTCGGCTCCGGCCGCGTGCAGGGTGGTGAGCGCCTCGGACTCGCGGTTCACCCACCAGCCGTCCTCGAGCTCCCGCCCGAAGCGCGTCTTCTTCTCGACGGCGACCCGGATCCGCCGCTTCTGAATGAGGCGCCCCTCCTTGTAGACGGCGTCGTTCTTGAAGTTACGGCGGTACCGGGAACGGTAGACCTTGGCCGCCAGGAGCGGGCTGCCGGCGGCGGGACCGCCCCTGCAGAGCCAGACCGCGGCCTCCTTGCCGCTCTTGATCGTCCTCATGACCTCGGTGACGAGCCCTTCGGCGAAGAAGGGGTCGAGCGTGTCTTCGTCGTCCACTTCGTCTCTCCTTGGCTCTGGTGGAAGGGCAGCCGCCCCCGCCGGGGGGGCGAACAAGAGAAAGGGCCGCCCTCGGGGCGGCCCGGCCAGGTGGACGAAGGATCGACCGGCTAGGTGCGGGCTCCGGAGGGGCGGTCGCGCACAGCGCTTGCCGCGAG
>JACDCJ010000178.1 GCA_013817655.1 Actinosomnolentus pattersoniae (SeqCode) | reverse complement strand
GATGGGGCCGCAGGCGCACCTGGTCGAGCTCGCGGTTGCGCTTGTACTCCAGCCACGTCTCGATGACGTCCGGGGTGAATACCCCGCCTTCCAGCAGGAAGTCGTGGTCGGCCTCGAGGGCGTCGAGGACCTCCTCTAGCGATCCCGGGACCTGCTTCACGTTCGAGGCTTCCTCCGGTGGCAGGTCGTACAGGTCCTTGTCGATCGGGTCCGGCGGCTCGATCTTGTTCTTCACCCCGTCGAGCCCTGCCAGGAGCATTGCGGAGAACGCGAGATAGGGGTTGCAGGAAGGGTCGGGGGATCGGAACTCGATCCGCTTCGCGGCCGGCGATCGATAGTAGACGGGGATCCGGACGCACGCCGAGCGGTTCCGTTGCGAGTACACGAGGTTGATCGGCGCCTCGTATCCGGGGACGAGCCGGCGGTAGGAGTTCGTGGTCGGCGCGGCGAACGCGAGCAGGGCCGGGGCATGCGAAAGCAACCCCCCGATGTAGTGCCGGGCCATGTCGGAGATCTGTGAGTAGCCCACCTCGTCCCAGAAGAGGTTCTCGCCCTCCCGCCAGAGGCTCTGGTGGGTGTGCATCCCCGAGCCGTTGTCCTGGAAGATGGGCTTGGGCATGAAGGTCACCGTCTTGCCGGCCAGGCGGGCGGTGTTCTTCACCACGTACTTGTACTTCATGACGTTGTCCGCCGTGGCGAGGAGCGTCCCGTAGCGGATGTCGATCTCCGACTGCCCCGCCGTCCCCACCTCGTGGTGCTGCACCTCCACGTCGATCCCGATCTTCTGAAGGTTCAAGACCATGTCCGTCCGGAGGTCCTGGAAGTGGTCCATGGGCGGGAGCGGGAAGTATCCCTCCTTGTAGCGCGGCTTGTAGCCGAGGTTATGACCGCCCTCCTCGGCGCCCGAGTTCCACGCGCCCGCCACGGAGTCGATGTGGTAGTAACCCTCGTGGGCGTTCTGGTCGAAGCGGATCGAGTCGAAGATGTAGAACTCGCACTCGGGCCCCCAATAACTCGTGTCCGCGATGCCCGTCTGACGGAGGTGCAGCTCGGCCTTCCGGGCGATTCCCCGAGGATCGCGCGAATACATCTCGCCGGTCATTGGATCTCGGACGAAGCAGTGCAGGACAAGGGTGGGCACCTTCAGGAAGGGGTCGATGTAGGCGGCCGTGGGGTCGGGAACCAGCAGCATGTCCGACTCCTGGATCTCCTGAAAGCCCCGGATGGACGAGCCGTCGAACCCGAACCCGGACTCGAACCCCTCTTCCGAGAACTCGGAGATCGGAACAGAGAAATGCTGCATCAGTCCCGGCAGATCGCAGAACCTGAAATCGACCATCAGCGCGTCGCCGTCCTTCGCCATCGCCATGACGTCGGATGGTGTCGAGGTCCCCTTGCCCATGACCTTTCTCCTTCCCCGAGAATGGAGCGAGGGTAGCCGCCGCACCGGACGCCCGGGACAGCCGGCCGTTAATTCTGTGTAACGGCTCTCGACACCCACTCGCAGGTAGCCCCCAGGCCAAGCGGGCCTGTTGACTCGTGCGGCGGGTCGATGGTCTACTGCGTCCGTCCCAGCCGGCCTAACAAAGGAGGGAGATCGACAGCATCGTCTCGGGTGTACCCGATCGGCTAGCAGTTCAAGAAGGCCGTATTTGTGAAGGGAGAAGGAATGGCAGGTCGCAAGACATTTACTCTGGCCCGTGCCGGGCTCTTCGTGCTTCTCGTGAGCCTGGTTGCCGTGCCGGCCCTCGGGGGATCCGCATCGAACGTGGATGCCAAGGTCCTCAGCCGGCTGTCCGGCACGGTTGTAAACCGCTTCTATATGGCGAACCCGGATCTGGCGCCCGCGGGGTCCCAAAGTCGGTACCTCGCGATCAAGAACAGCCTGTCCCGGTTCCAGGGCGACGGTTTCGACGCGCCGCTCGGTCCGCCGTTCGGTGATCGCTTCAACGCCGACCCGGTGGGACTTCCCCAGAACGAGGAATCCGTGACGGTCTGCCGGGGAGCCCCCAACTACCTGATGGGCGGCACGAACGACTACCGCGGATTGCTTGACCCGCAGCTCAACTTCACGGGTTGGCACTACTCGAACGACGCCGGCACGACCCTCACGAACGAGGGGCTTCTCCCACCGGTTACCGCTTCCACGGGTGAGGTTCTGCCTTCCGGAGGCGACCCGGTAAACGGGTGTGCCATCGGTGAGGGCGGGCCGAACTTCTACGCCGCCAGCCTCAACTACGACCCGTTCGATCCCTTCGGCCAGAAGAACGCCATCGGGGCCTACCTCACGGCTCCCGACGCGCTGGAGTCCTGCGCCGGCGGGTCGGACCCGGCCTGTTGGCCGGTCAGGCGGGCCGTCGCCGAGTCGGCGCCCGGGCACTTCCTGGACAAGGAGTGGATGGACGTCGGTGACACCGGCGATGGCATCCACGTCTGGGTGACCTACTCGGACTTCGACATCTTCGCTCCCTGCTGCTTCGCGCAGATCAAGGCGGTTCGCTGCACGGCCGATCTGGTCAACTGCAGCGCCCCGATCACGATGAGCGAGGGCGAGGACGACATCCAGTTCAGTGACGTGACGGTCGGGCCGGACGGACGCACCTACATCTCGTGGGCGCAGATCTTCGGCGAGATCGAGGGAACGCCGCAGACGTTCCGGATCAAGATGCGGGTGGGGGCGCCGGGGTGCCAATCGCTCGCCTGCTTCGGCCCGAAGCGGTTCGTCAACGACGTCACCCTCGCGATCCCCTTCGGCGGCCGCCTCCAGGCGAACGACTTCCGGATCGCGACGTACCCGAAGAACGAGGTCAAGATCGTCAACGGCAAGCCGCGCGTCTTCGTCGTCTGGGACGAGTGCGACGCTCGAATTATGGACGGGACGCTCTGCGAGTTTCCGAAGATCAAGCTCAAGTATTCCGACGACTTCGGAAAGACCTGGAGCAGCCTCAAGGTGCTGTCGACCGGCGGCGTGAACTATTTCCCCTCGATCGCGAACGACGTGACGAACGGGGAGATCGCCGTCGCCTACTTCACCACCCGGTACGACACGCAGTACCACAGTGGCCAGGACATCGAGATGGTCACCCTGAACGCCACGACGGCGACGGTCACGAACCGTCAGCGGGTCACCTCGGACGAGGACATGCCTAACTTCCCCGAGGCGGATCCGACCCTCGAGGACTTCATCGGTGACTACATCGAGGTGTTCGCGCACGGGGGCACGGCGTGGGTGCACTACAACATGAACATCCGCGACGTGAAGTTCCTCGGCGAGGGATTCCCCGTCGCACAGCAGGACAACTTCCTCACCAGCATCGGCCTCTAAGCCGATCCGCAGCGAGATGAAGCCCCGGCTCCGGCCGGGGCTTCATCCGTTCTCAGAAGGAGCTCGCCTCAGCCGGCCTCGGGCCGATCAGGGGCCGCGGCCCTGTACCCGACGCCGCGGACCGTCTCGATCAAGCCCTCGTGCTCGGGACCGAGCTTCGCACGGAGCCGGCGGACGTGAACGTCCACCGTGCGGGTGCCACCGTAGAAGTGGAACCCCCACACTTCTCGCAGCAGCTCCTCGCGGCCGAACACCCGCCCCGGCCGATCAACCAGGAACCGCAGAAGCTCGAATTCCTTGTACGTGAGTTCAAGGGTCCGCCCGGACAGCGCCACACGGTAGGTCTCGACATTCACGGAGAGAGCGCCGAGCCGCTTCACCGCATCGCCCACATCCCCGACACGCCGTTTCAGGATGTTCAGGCGGACTCGCAACTCGGAGGCGGAGATGGAGGAAGACACGATGTCGTCGGCCACGTCGTGCCACGGCCACTCCCCCAATCCGGTTCGCGCGAGAACAGCGATGACCGGAGCTCGCTGATGTCGCTCGGCGATCGCCCCCATGACGTGGAACCCGAGCTCGGCC
>JACDCJ010000030.1 GCA_013817655.1 Actinosomnolentus pattersoniae (SeqCode) | reverse complement strand
GGGGCAGCTCCTCGACGACGCGAACGTCCTTGGGAAGCTTGAATCGCGCCAGGCGGGGACGCAGGAACTCGAGGATCTCCTCCGGGCCCAGGGCGGCTCCCTCCCCCGGCACCACCCAGGCCTGGATCGCCTCACCAGTCGACTGATCGGGTATCGCCACCACGGCGGCCTCGGCGACCCCGGGATGCTCGGCGATGGCCTCCTCGACCTCCCTGGGGAAGACGTTGAACCCCGACACGATCACGAGGTCCTTCTTCCGATCCACGAGGAAGAGGTAGCCCTCGTCGTCCCGGATCGCGACGTCCCCGGTTCGGAGCCAGCCGTCGGCCAGCACTTCGGCGCTGGCATCCGGTCGCCCCCAGTAGCCCGCGAACACGTTGGGGCCCTTGACCCAGAGCTCTCCCGGGTCGCCCTCCTCCACGTCCTCGCCGTCCTCGCCGACCAGTCGAACCTCCATCCCCGGCAACGGGAGCCCGATCGAGCTCGCCTTGGGCCGGGCACCCATGGCGTTCGTCGTGACCGCCGGACTTGCCTCGGTGAGGCCGTAGCCTTCCCAGATCACCACGCCGAAGCGGTCTCGGAAGGCATCGAGCACCTCGACGGGGAGCGGGGCCGCTCCGGAGACGCCGAGGCGAACCGAGGAGAACCCGGTCCTGCCGTCGGGGGCCTCCACCGCTCTCAGCCAGGCCGCGAACATGGTCGGAACGCCGAACAGCAAGGTGGTCGCGTGACGGCGGACGATATCGAGGCTCTCGAGCGGATCGAATCGCTCGACGAGAACGGCCGTCCCCCCCGCTTTCATGGTCAGGCCGAGCACGGCGTTCAGCGCGTAGGCGTGGAACAGCGGGAGTGCCAGAAGTGCCACGTCGTCCGGCCCCGCGGCGAGGAGGGGAACGGAGGACATCTGGTCCATGTTGGCGACCAGGTTGCCGTGGGTGAGCATCGCCCCCCGAGGGTCGGCCGTCGTGCCGGACGTGTATGCGACGAGTGCAAGGTCGTCGGGGCCGATCGGGACCTCGGGAGCGTCCTCGGCCCCGCGCAGGGCCTCCTCGAGCGAGACCGTCCCGGCGGGCGCGGGCGGGCCACCGATCACCAGGATGGTCTGCAGCTCCGTCAGGCCCTCGCGCACCTCGAGCAGATCCGGGACGAAAGGGAGCTCGACGACGGCGACCTTCGCGCCCGAGTCGGCGAGCATGTAGGACATCTCCTCGGCCGTCAGCATGACGTTCAGCGGACAGACCGCGGCGCCGGCGCGAAGCGCTCCGTACAGCGCGTACACGAACTCGGGGATGTTCCCGGCGACGAGTGCGACCCTGTCCCCTCGCCCGACCCCCAGCGCGGCGAGCGCGGCGACGGTGTTGTCGACGCGCTCGTCGAGTTCGTCGTAGCTGATGGATCGCCCGCCGAAGATCAGGGCGGGCTTCGCACCGAAGGAGTCGGCAGAGGTCCGTAGCACGTCGGCCAGGTTCATTCGCTCCCCTTCAACCTCCGATGACCGATGCCGAGAGGATACCGGCCGGGGGTCGCCGGTCCGTCCCCGCGTAGTATCGAGGCATCTCGACGAGAAAGCGACGTGAGGCGCGTATCACTCCGCGAATCATCCTCTCGACCGCCCCATTCTTCCGGCGGCCGCTCCGTGAGGCGTTCCGGATAATCGCCGACGCGGGGTTCGAAGCCGTCGAGGTGATGGTCACCTCGGACCCCACCACGCAGGAGGGGCATCTTCTCGGGCCTCTCGCGCGCCGGTTCGGTCTGCGCGTGGAGGCGATCCACGCGCCGTTCCTCCTGGTGACCCGCCGCGTCTGGGGAACGGACCCTCTCGGGAAGACGTATCGGGCGGCGCACCTGGCGGAGGAGGTGGATGCGCCGATAGTGGTCGTGCATCCCCCCTACCGCTGGCAGGTGCGCTTCGGCCGCTGGATCCAGAACGACCTCGAGGCATTCTGCTCCCAGACCGGTGTCACGGTGGCTGTTGAGAACATGTTCCCGATCCGCCTCGGGACCGAGCGGGGGGTACGATTCCATTCGGGACAGGACTTCGACGAGCTCGAGCGCTCACCGTTCCTCGTCCTGGACACGAGCCACGCCGCGGTCTCGAACCACGACATCCGTGAGTTCTACCGGACCTACCGGGATCGACTCAGGCACGTGCACCTGTCCAACAACGCCGGGAAGGGCTGGGACTCCCACCTCCCGGTCAGTGGTGAGGGGGTGCTCCCGCTTCCGGAGTTCTTGGACGACCTACGGGAGGACGCCTTCGAGGGAGCGGTCTCCATCGAGCTCGACCTGCGTCCCTGGCTCCGTGATCAGGCCGCCCTCCACGACGTCCTTGTCCGGGAGCGCGAGTTCTGTGAGGCGGCGCTCCGGCCTCGTCAACGCCCGAGACTTCGCGCCCGGCCCGCCCGTCCGGCGATGAGGGGCTAGGGACCCTCGGGTGCGCCGTTTCACGCTCATCCTGCTCGTCCTGCTGTTCACGCTGGTCGTTGCCGGCGCTCTCTTCCAGCTTTGCCAGCCGAACGACCCGGCGAGGTTCGAGGATCCGGCGCGCCCCTCGCTCGTCACCCCGCCGACCTGATCTGCCTCGTCCGCCGACGGTCGACTCCTGCCTACCCGCCCGCGTCGGGCTCGAGGAGGACCACGCCGTCCCCCACGGCAAGGCCTAGAGCCTCGGCGGCGCTCCCGCCGTTGCAGATCAGCGCGAACCAGCCCCGGGAGTCGAAGATCGCAGCGCACTGGCCCTCTTCCACTTCGCCGAAGGCGGTCGCTCGCGGAAGCCGGCGTGACCTGCCGGAGATCCGAAGCTCCAGCTCACGCACCCGGTGGAGGGCCGCCGCCTCCAGATGGCGATGACGGACGTTCAGCTGGACGTTGCCGAAACGATCCCGGTCGAGCACTTGAGCCCGGACCCGGCCTGGGCGCACGTGGGGCTCGGCCACGCGAACGGTCACGAGGGCTCCCGTGTCCAGGCGTGGCCCCATGACCTCGATCGGCATCCCGGTCGCGAGGTGTGCGGCCGCGGGAGCGAACACGTCTCGCCCGTGGAAGGTCGAGGACACCACAGGCGAGGTCACCTCGGGCGACCGGATGTCGACGGCCCGCTCCGCCCCGCCGAGGCGCTCCCACGATAGCGAGAGCACCCCGTTGTCGGGACCGACCAGGTGGTTCCCCGACCTCGTCCGCACGGCGAGGTCCGCGCGCGCCATGCCGACACCCGGGTCGACCACGGCGAGGTAGACGGCGTCCTCGGGCATGTAGGGGATGGACTCGGCGAGCATCAGAGCACCACGAAGGACGTCCTGTGCCGGTACCCCATGAGTGAGATCGATGACCCTGCTGTCCGGCGCGATCCGGTTCAAGACGCCGTGACACACTCCGACGAACTCGTCCTCGAGGCCGAAATCCGAGAGGAAGACGATCGGCCGAGGCATCGGCGACTCCGGTCTTCGCGAGCGCTACTTCTGGCGGCGTTGCCAGCGAGTCTTCTTGAGGAGCTTCTTGTGCTTCTTCTTCCGCATCTTCTTGCGGCGCTTCTTGACCAGAGAGGGCAAGCTTCGTCCTTTCCCATTGAGCAACTGCGAGCCACCAGTGTAGAGGACCGGATCGAGCCCCCGTCCGAGTGGCGCCCGGGTCCGTGATCTCCGCAGCGGTCCTCAGTCCGTGCCGAACAGGTTGCGCAGATCGACGCGACGGACTCGAAAGCTCTCGTCCAGCCGCACCGAACCGAGCTTGAGTGCCTTCGGCGCCTCCCCCGCCGGGGAGATGAGCCTGAGCACATCCTCATCCGGGGCGTACTCGAGGTAGCCGAGGCCCGTGTAGCCCCCCTGACCGTCAGAAAGGCCCACGACGATCCGGTCCAGAGCGGAGGCCTCGAACATCGATGGCAGCGCCGGCATGAAAACGGTCGGCTTCACCCTCCAGCGCTGGAGCGGCTCCGTGAAGTACCGGCGCAGAGCATCCTCCCGCCGGCCTGCGCGCTCGTCCACGGAGGCGACCGGCAGGTTGGGGTCCACCGGTAGGGCGACGACCTCGGAGGGGAAGAACCGCGAGACGATCCCGAACAGCGGATCGAGTTCCTCGCCGCGCTGCAACCCGACCACCGTGTCCGCCTGAAGCATCTCGATCTTGTGGTACTTGAGGAGCTGCCCGTAGACGCCGGACACGAGGCCGTTGGTGTCCACGATCACGAGGTCGGCTCCCGCCTCCCGGGCGTGGGCCAGCATCCTGGCTGTTCCCACCACCAGCGGAAGCAATTGCCCCTGGGGCGAGATGGCGCCGACGAAGTAGATGGCCTCCGGAACCCTCAGCCGGTCCGGTTCGAGATCCTCCTCGGAGCGCGGGATCCGAAGCCCCACGCACGTGGGGGGCCCGACGGACTTCTGGGCGAGATCCGCGTCAACGTACGCGATGGTCCGCCCCGCGGCGATCCCCGCGGCGGCGATGGCGCGGCTGAGCCTGCTCTTGCCCGCGTCCAGGCCGCCGACCAGCACGACGAGCTTGCTGGTCGCGACGACCCGCTCCACGACGGCCTCATATCGGTCCATGTCGCTCCTTTGAGGGTCCAAGGGAAGATCGCGCCGGTCACCCGCCCCACCTCAGCGTGTCCGGTCCGGAGGGAATCGCGCCGCGATCGCCTGGAAGCAGGGCCAGTAGTCCTCCGGCTCCACGTTGTCGTCCATGACGATCACGACGTCGGTGCGTCCCTGGTGCTTCGCCACGAGCGGGGCGGGATCGTTGACGTCGACGATGGAGATGGTCTCCACACCCGCCTCGATGGCGGCGCCCGCAAATCCGTGATCCGCGAAGACGAGGTCGGGACGCACCTCTTCGAGCATCCGCTGCATGGCGTCCGGTGAGTGGGAATGCATGGAAGAGCCCCCGTAGGAGAGGACTGCCACTCCGTGCAGGTAGCGGACCCTCCACGAATGAGCGCCGTCTTGCCAGACCACGCTCTGCATGGGCCGCAGGAGCTTCGCGCCCGCCTTCGTGAGCAGATCCCCGACGGCCATGTAGAGCAGGACGAGGCCCGCCGGATGCCCGGTCGCCAGCAGGACGCTCTCGCCACTGCGGGCGGCGCGCGCGAGCCGGTCTCCTGCCGCCTCGAGCGCGCGGAGCATCGGCTCCGGCTTGATTCGAACCGGCCCCTCGGTGACTCCCGGATCGGGATCGAATCCCGCCTCGGCGGCGATCAGGCGGAGCACCTCCTCGCGGGACAACGATCCGGCGAGCCCGGTCAGCCCGAACTGAACATCGGGATCTCCGGCGACGAGCCGCTTGATCTTCCAAAGGACGTTCCCCCGGTCATGGGAGCAGTCCTCTCCGGCGACCCGCGCCGCGAGGAGGGCGGTCGCCAACTCCTCCCGCTCGAACGTCCCCCGGGCCCACCGATCGGAACGATCGGATTCGTGGATGGATGGATCCTGTGCTTTCCTGTTCATGGCCCAGGCGATTCTAGGGGGTCGGGCATGGCCGAATTCTCATTGAGCGGCAAGATCGCGATCATCACAGGCGCCAGCAAGGGGATCGGCAGGGCGATCGCCCTCGCGTTCGCCGCGGCGGGCGGGACGGTCGTGCTCGCCGCGCGGAAGCCGGATGCGCTCGACCGTGCAGCGGAGGAGCTCACTCGCTCCGGCGCGGCCGCGCTCGGCGTCTCGACCGATGTCAGCGACCCGGACCAGGTGAGCCGCCTCGTCGAACGCACAGTGGAGGCCTTCGGGACCGTCGACATCCTGGTCAACAACGCCGGGGCGGCTCCATTCCTCGCCCCTTTCGAGGAGATCCGCCTTGACGGGTTCGAGAAGTACTTTCGGGTGAACTTCATGGGCGCCGTCCACTGCACGCGAGCGGTCGGGCCCATCCTGCTCGCGAAACGGAGTGGATGCGTGCTGAACATCTCCTCCGTCGCCGCTTTCGTCGCGAGCCCCGGCCTCGCCTATTACGCTTCGGCGAAGGCCGCGCTCATCGGCTTCACGAAGACCGTCGCCGGCGAATGGGCGTCGGCCGGAGTCCGCGTGAACGCGCTCGCGCCGGGATGGATCGAGACCGAGATGAACGAAGGCGCCAGGGCGATCGATGAGTTTCACAGCAGCGTCGTGCGGTCCATCCCCCTCGGCCGGTGGGGATCCGCTGAGGAGGTCGCGGCCGCGGCGCTCTTCCTCTGCTCTCCGGCGGCCTCGTTCATAACCGGCGCGGTCCTCGTCGTCGACGGTGGGCAGACGGTCTCGAACCTCGGGGCCGGTTCGTGAGCGGCCTCGATCTCCGGGGCGCGGTCGCCGTCGTCACCGGGGCCTCCTCCGGCATCGGCTGGGCCACGGCGGATGCGCTGGCGCGTCGCGGAGCGAAGGTCGTCGTGGCGGCCCGTCGCGAGGAGCGCCTGGTGGAGCTCGCCGGGGCGATCGAGCGCAGGCGGGGGACGGCGCTCCCGGTGCCCTGCGACGTCTCCAGGCCCGATCAGGTGGAGGCGCTGCGCGACCGCGTCCTCGCCACCTTCGGCCGGTGTGACGTGCTGGTCAACAACGCGGGCATCCCCGGAGGCGGCGCGTTCGCGGATCTCTCCATGGCGCAGGTCGAACGGGTGATCGCCGTCAACTACGTCGCCGTCCTCGCCTGCACGCACGCCTTCCTCGCTCCGATGCTCCGGGGAGGGCGGGGCCACATCGTCAACGTCGCCTCGCTGGCGGGACGGTTCGCCGTCCCCGGGTCATCCGTCTACTCGTCGACGAAACACGCGGTCGTCGCCTTCTCGGAATCGCTTCACTATGAGGTGGCGCCTCGGGGGGTGCGGGTGACGTCCGTGAACCCCGGCTTCGTTTCCACCGAGGGGTTCCCCCACCGCCGCGGGGGCGGGATCCTCCCGGTCCTGCCGCCCCGCCGGGTGGCGGAGGTGATCGTCCGCGTCATCGAGCGAGGCACGGCGCCGGAGGTCTCGGTGCCGCGCTGGCCGGCGTCCCTGCAGATCGTTCGCCTGCTGGCCCCGCCGCTCTACCGATTCGGGTTCCGCCGGGCCCACGCCCGAGGGCTCGTGCCGACCACGAGGGGGGTTGGGGCTAGTACCTTCGAGGATGAAGGGGACTCGTGAGCACGGGCGCGGATTCCCGCGGGACGCTTGCGCCGGAACCGAGGTTCGGTGTCAACTACGCGAAGCTTCGCAGAGAGGAGCGCCATGGATGCCTTCGTGCTCGTGCGGGAGGCCAGCCTGCCGATCGTCCAGGACCTTCGTGGGCTGGTGCCGGATGAATCCAACCCGGTCCGGTTCGTCACGCCCTTGTCCGGGCGGCACGACGCGCTCGTCGTGCTGGAGGTCGACTCCCTCGGTCAGCTCCAGGACTACGTCCTGGAGACCATCCACGGAGAGCGGCAGCTCTCCACCGAGACGGCGGTCAGCCTTATCGACGGTCCTCTTCGGATCAAGCGGGTCCCCCCGAGCCCGGTCGAGTGCTTCGTCCGCATCCGCGTCGAGCGCGGCCGGGCCGCCGAGGTGATGGAGGTGGTGTCCGCCATTCCCGGTTACCGCGGATCGGCCGTAGTGGCGGCCGACTTCGACGTGCTGCTGGAGCTGGGCGGGGAGACGTTCGAGGAAGTGGCCGGCGGGCTCCTTCAGCTTCATATGGTGGAGGGGATCGTCGCATCGGCAGCGTCCTTCGCGGCGCTCGAGAAGACTCAGGGAGGGGATGGACCGTGAGCGAGGAGCCGCAGGTAGAGGGCCCGATCGATCTTTTCGTCTTCAGCCACCAGTCGACGCCGCAGGCATTCGACGACGTCGAGAAGCTGGTCGAGGCTGGCACGATCCGCTTCAGCGCCCGGATCACGGGGCCGTACAACCTGTTCACCTGTCACGAGGTGGCGAACCTGAACGAAGCGCACGATGCCGTCCTTTCTCTCCTCGGCGTGGTGCCCCCGCGCATCGGCGACAGCAATACGATCGAGGGAGGAAGGACGTTCGCCGCCAATCCCGCGATCTGTGACGAGATGGGGCCTCTGCGCGTCAAGCGGACGCCACCCTGCCCGTTCGAGGCGTTCATCCAGGTCACGGCCGCTCCGGGTCAGGACCGCAGGGCCCTACTCGCAGCAGTCTCGGTTGGCGCCACCTACCGGGGATCGTGCATCGTGAGCGGCGGGTACGACATCCTGCTGGAGCTCGGAGCGGGAAGCCTCACCACGCTGGAAGAGGGCCTCGATGCGGCTCGCGCTACGGCCGGGATCGGCAGGTTCATCCCCTCGCTCTCCCAGACGACCGGCCCGGTCGCGGGCGACTGCCCGCGCTAGCTAGCTAGGGCCTCTCAGGCCTCGGCAACCGATCGGGCGCGGTCCAGCTCGCGGCGGGCGCCCAGCTCCTCGAAGACGGGAACGGACGGCGCGGCCGATCGGCGGGCATCCTCGGTGCGCCCTCCCCGGAACAAGACCTCGGCCATGAGCAGATCCGTGCGGGCCGCTTCCCACCGGGCCTCGATCGCATCGAACCCTTCCCTCGCCGCCCCCAGTAGGTCCAACGCCCGAAGGCGGTCGCCCGCGGCCTCCGCGGCCATCGCCTCGAGCCGATCCGCATGGTGCCGAAGCGCGATGAGCGCCGCGGCCTCCACGTGTGCCCGCGCCTCCTCCACCGTCTCCCGGGCCTCGTCCCAGGCCTCCTCCTCGATGAGCAGGTCGCATCTCGCCTCGAGCAGGAGCCCCAGGTTCTCCCGGATGTAGGCGAACTCCTCCCGGACGAGACTGGCTCGGGCTTCCGCGAACCGGCCACGCCGGGCCAGCAGGGCACCCACCCAGGCGTCGCAGGTGCCGACCTCCTGCCATTCGCCCTCGAGCGCCGTTAGGCGCTGCAGCAGCCTGTCAGCCTCCCCCCCGTCGCCCCGGATCTCCGAGATCAGCGCGGCGACCGCGAATGGGCGCGAGATGAACCCTGGCGGGCTTTCCTCCCGTTCGCCGACCAGACCGCGGCCCAGCTCGAAGTCCTCGAAGAAGCCGTCCCAGTCCCCCAGACGGAACTTCGCGAGCGCGCGCCACTCCAGGCAGTGCAGCCCCATGGCGGCCGTCACCGTCACCGAACGATCGAACCCTTCTGTCGCCAGGCTCACCGCCTCCGCGTACCGGCCGGTGTGAAACGCCGCCCATGCTGCCATGGCGTACGCGTCCTCGATCTCGCGTGGGTCGATCAATGCCGGAACGAGCGCCAACCGCCGGCCCGTCACATCTCCGATGCGCCCGGCCAGGCCCATCGTGAGGAATGAGTAGCCGAGGCCGTCGAGCGCCGCTGACAGGAGGTCGGACCGTCCCAGTCGCTCGGCAAGCGCCGCTGCCTCTTTCGCCGCCTCCCTTCCCGATAGCAACCCTGCCTCTCCCCGCAGGATCGGAAACGCGGCCGGCCACATCGACTTCGCGACAAGCAATCGAGCTCGCTCCTCGGTGTCGGCATCGCCGGCATGCTCCAGGCCGATGGCGAGATATCGGCCCGCGTCGGCCGCCTCCGGAAACGCCCGCATCGCTCCCCAGCGAGTCGGCGATTCGAGGGCAAGTCCGCAGAGGCGCGCGATCCGCAGGTGGTCATCCGGGGCCCCGGCCAGCGCCGCGTCGACTGCCTGACGCAGGTATTCCCATGCGCGGTCGCCCCAGTAGTCGAACAGGTACGCCTCGCCGAGCGCCCCCAGCGCCAGCGAGCGCTCCGCCTCATCGCTAGCGAGAGCAAGCGCTCGCTCCGCGAACGCCTTCGAGCGATCGAGCACGAGCTTCTTCCGAGTTTCCTCCGCCGCCAGCAGGAGATTTCTCAGGGCCTTCAGCCGAAGGGTCTCGAGCTTCTCCTGATCCACCACCCGCTCGTTCCGAGCCCCCCGGTGGGCCTCGGCGAAGTGATGCGCGAGCAGTTCGGCGAACTCCCGCCGGCGCTCTCCCGCGGTCTCCTCGATCCAACTCGCGACCGACCCGTGAGCGCGGGCCCGGTCCCGACGGGTCAGGGTCCCGTAGGCGACGTCCCTCGTCAGGATATGCTTGAAGACGTACTCGCGCGCGCCGGCCATGCTCGACCTCGGACTGGCGCGGACGAGCTCGCGATCCTCCAGCCTTGCCAGCGTCTCTTCCAGTCCTCGCGCCTCCCCGTCGAGCAGCCGCTCTACGGGGCCGGTCCAGAACACCCGCCCAACGACGGAGGCGGCCTGAAGCGCCTTGCGGTCACCGGGCTGGAGCAGGTCGATCCGGGCGGCCAGCACCGCCTGCACGGTGTCCGGGATCTCCACGGTGGCCCCCCGGTTCACGGCCCGCCAGCGGCCCTCCACACGTTCGATGGCGTGCTCGTCCACCAGCTGACGGACGATCTCCTCGAGAAAGAACGGATTGCCCTCCGCGCGCTGGAGGATGCGCGAGTGCAGCTCGGGCGGGAGGTCCTCGGAGGACAGCAGGTGGTCAACGAGCCGCTCTGCCGCCTGCGGAGGGAGCGGTTCGAGGTAGACGCCGGAGAAGCTGCGCTGGCCCCCACCCCACCCCGGACGGCGCTCCAGAAGCTCGAGGCGAGAGGGGCAAAGGAAGAGGATCGGCCCGGACACCCTGTTCGCCAGCTCCTCCAGGAGATCGAGCATCGCCGAGTCCGCCCAGTGGATGTCCTCGACGACCACCACGGCCGGCCCCGCGGCGGCCAGGGCGGTGAAGTAGGTCCGCCACGCCGCGTGCGTCTCCATCCGGAGGCGCCGCGGCTCCAGCTCGCTCGGCGGATCCTGCGGATCATGCAGGCCCACGCTGAGAGCGAGCGCCGCCGGGACTCCCATCGACCCGGGGATCGGCGCGGCGAGCTTCCCGGCGACGGCGTCTCGGATCTTCGCGAGCGCGGCCTCGGGCGCATCGGTGTCCAGGACGCCCGCGTCCAGCTTCAGGATCTCGGCCAGCGGCCAGTACGTGATTCCCTCCCCGTAGGGAAGGCACCGGCCGGTGACGACGACGCTCGCGCCGGCCGAGGACCTGGCCCACTTCTCGAACTCCATCACCAGCCGGCTCTTTCCGACCCCCGCCTCGCCATAGATCGTCACGAGTGCCGGCCGGCCTTCGGTCGTGGCTCGCCGATAGAAGGTCTGTAGCAACCCGAGCTCCTGTTCGCGGCCGACCATGGGCGCGCTGAGCCCCGGAACCCCTCGCGTGGGCTCATCGGCGGTCGCGATCAGTTCGAAAGCCGGGATGGCCCTTGCCTTGCCCTTCAGGCTGAGGGCGCCGACGTGCCGAAGCTCGAAGCCGCGTGCCGAACGCGCGGTCCTGCCCGAGACGAGCACCTGCCCGGGCTTCGCGTTCTGCTCGAGCCGTGCGGCGACGTTCACCGCGTCTCCGATCACCATCCCCTCGTGGGGGAGCGAATCGCGCACGGCGACAACCTCCCCGGTGTTCACCCCCATTCGCATGGCGAGGCGAGGGCCCCGAGCCTCGAGGAGACCGCGATTCAGTTCCTCCAGGCGCGCGCTCATCCGAAGGGCGGCGCGCAGTGCGCGGGCCGAGTCGTCCTCGTGGGCGAGAGGGACGCCGAAGACGCCGACGATCGCGTCGCCGATGAACTTCTCGACGGTCCCCCCCTCGGCCTCGATCTCGGCTCGCATCGCTCGGAAATAGGTCTCCATGACCTCGCGGAAGTGCTCGGGGTCAAGCTGCTCCCCGAGCGTCGTCGATTCCACCACGTCGACGAACAGCACGGTCACCAGGCGCCGTTCCTGCTGCGCGCCGGGACCGGCCGCGAGACGCGCGCCACACGTCGGGCAGAACCTGACGCGGCCGGGAAGCTCTGCGCCGCACTGCGGGCATCCCTCTTTGAGCCGCGCTCCGCAGTTGCCGCAGAAGCGCCCCTCGGGCGGGTTCGAGGCCCCGCAGGCCGTGCACGTCTTCACGCCGACAGAGTGTAGGCACGAGGGCGAACGGCGAGCCTCAGGGAGTCAGGCCGTGCGCGGGGAAGATCGTGCGCTTCACGTCCGCCACGACCTCGCGGACGGCGCGAGGGTCTTCGCCGACCTCACGCGGGTCTCGCTCCGGCTCCGAGAGTGTCAGGGGCGCAGGGGAGCCCGCCTCCGCCTCCGCTTCCGCCCTCCATTCCTCCGGGAGCTCGTCGGGGAGCTCGACTCCCGCCAGCTCGGCGAAATAGATGGTCCAGGCTCGGGGGACGACCCGGAACCACTGGTAGCCCCCGCCGCCCGTGGCCACCCACCGCCCCCTCGCGGCCTCGTGCGCGAGATCGTGAAGCAAGGCCGCCGTCCTGCGGTACGCCGCCGTCGTGAGCTCGAGATTGGCGAGGGGGTCACTCGCGTGGGTGTCGCACCCGAGCTGGGTTACCAGGACGTCGGGCCTCCACGCCGTGACGAGCGGCGGGACCACCTCCTGGAAGGCCTCCAGCCATCCCCGGTCTCCGGTGAACGGCGGGAGCGGCACGTTGACCTTCGTCCCCCGAGCCTCGCCCATACCGCTCTCGAGCACGAAACCGGTCCCCGGAAAGAGGGTGCGGCCGCTCTGGTGGAGCGAGATTGTTAGGACCCGAGGATCCTCGTAGAAGATCGCCTGCGGACCGTCACCGTGATGCACGTCGACGTCGACGTACGCCACCCGATCCGCGCCGTTCGCGAGCAGCCACGCGATGGCGAGAGCCGGATCGTCGTACACGCAGAATCCGCTCGCTCGCTCGCGCATGGCGTGATGGAGCCCCCCGGCCGGGTTGAAGGAGTGCTCCGCCCGCCCCTCCAGGACCGCCTCGGCGGCGACCAGGGAGGCGCCCGCCACGCGCGCGGAGGCCTCGTGCATCCGTGGGAAGATCGGGTTGTCTCCGGGACCGAATCCGTACCTCCACCAGTCGCCCGCATCGCCCGCACCG
>JACDCJ010000177.1 GCA_013817655.1 Actinosomnolentus pattersoniae (SeqCode) | reverse complement strand
CCTCGGGGGTATCGAACGGCTGGCCCTACCGAACGGCCTTGGCCGCGTTCAGCAGCCCGTAGCCGAACAGGTTGTTGGGGAACGTGCCGTTGCTCGAGCACGCCGACGAGTTGAAGTGGGTCGCCGTCCGGTTGATGAGCTGCTCGGTCTTGTTCACGTTGCCGATCAGGTTCGGCTTGGCGGAGTGGATAAGCGCGATCGCGCCAGCGATGTGGGGCGTGGCCATGCTCGTGCCGCTGAAGATCGCGTAGGCGTTGGTGGGCACGGAGGAACGCACGCCTTCTCCCGGAGCGACGATGTCGGGCTTGATGAGGGTGTCTCCATCGAAGGTCGCCGGGCCCCTGCTGCTGAAGGACGCCAGTGTGTTGCTCATTGTCGTGGCGCCCACCGTGTAGGACTCGTTGTACTGCGCGGGCGGTCCGTCGTTGCCTATGGTCGCGCAGCTCGGGCCCGAGTTACCCGCTGCCACGACGGGAACGATCCCCGCCGCCCGGACGTTCTGCACCACCTCGAACAGCACGTCTTGCGTGCAGCCCTCGAGCGATATGGAGCAGTACCAGGAGTTGCTGACCGCCACGGGCGCCTTCGAGGGATCGGGGTTCTGACCATTCAGGTTCCAGGGGGCGATCATGAACTCGAAGCAGGTGATGTAGGTCTCCGGCGTGCCGAAGCCGGACGCGTCCATCGACCGGCAGCCCATCCACTTCGCCTCGGGGGCCACGCCGATCTGGTTGGCCCCACCGTCGTCACCGACCATGGTCCCGGCCGTGTGGGTCCCGTGGCTGAAGGGGTCGAGCGGAACGCGGTTGTTCGGATCAGTGGCGTCGTACCAGTTGTAATTGTGGTTGGCCGACGAGCCGTTCCATCCACGGTATTGCGTCTTGAGCGCCGGGTGGTTCCACTGCTGGCCGGTGTCGATGTTGCCCAGGGAGATTCCCTGTCCCAGGAATCCCGACCTCCACGCCTTGGGAGCCCCGACGCGTTCCACGTTCCACTCGACCGTCGCGGGAGACTCGGAATCGCCCGCCGGGCTCGCGCCCTCCTTGGGAAGGACGGTGGAGCGTATCCACGGGTTGGCCTCGATGCGAGCGACATCAACCCGAGCGGCCAGCGCGTCAACGACCGCCCGATCGCCCGTGACCTGCAGGAGGTTGACGAGGAAGTGTGGGCGGTACCGGGCGCCCATCCGCTCGAGCAGGGCCACGATCGGGGCCTGTGTGCGGTCTGCATGGGCCCGCAGGGTGTCGACGACGAAGCGGCCCTTGGCGATCTTCCCGGGCAGTGCCTGGGCCGCGCTGACGTCGGCCTTCGACCCGAGGACGACGAGGAAGCTGCTGGTCCGACCGTCCGACGTCTGATCGAGGACGAGCCGCGCCACCTTGTCGAGGGGTCCGTCGGGGGAGGTCGCGGCCGGCAGGGCCGCGCCGAGTACAAGCGTTCCCGCCAGGCAGAGCAGGCCGATGATCCGAGTGGCACTCCTTGACATTGGCGCCCCTTTCTCTCGAGAGCCCCGAAGGCTGGCTGGACTGCGCATCCTATCTCGCGCCGGCCTCATAGGTCGGCGGCCTCCGACACGACCTCACCTCCGATCAGCGCGACCGTCTCGAGATCCTCGTGGACGTTGTGCTGCAGCATCACACGATCGATGCCCGCCGCACGGTACTCGGAAAGCCTCGCGAGCACCCGCTCGGGCGTCCCCTTGATCCATGGGCTTGCGAGGCCGTCCAGGAAGGCTGCCGGATCGCCGCTCTCGCTCCTTCGTTCCATGAGCTGCCGGGCTCGCTGCTCCAGGTCAGATTCGTCAGCCCCCATGACGAACCCGGTCATGAGCGACATGCGGAACTCGGCCGGGTCCCGCCCCTCGTGCTCCACCGCCGACAGCAGCCGATCTCGCGCCCGAGCGCACTCGGATGGATCGACGAAGTTCATGTTGTACTCGTCCGCGTATCGCGCCGCCAGCCGGGTGGCGCGAACGCCCGCCGAGCCGCCGAGGATGAGCGGAGGATGGGGGTCCTGCAGCGGCCTCGGAAGGGACCGGCACGCCTCCAGCCTGTAATGGCGGCCGTGGAACGTGACGGCGTCCTCGTCGCGGTCCCACAGGCGGTGAACGATCTCGACCTGCTCCTCCAACCGTTCGAACCGATCGCCCGAAGAGGGGAACGGAAATCCGAAGGCGACGTGCTCGGGCTCGAACCATCCCGCGCCCATCCCGAGCTCCACCCGACCCGAGGACGCGTGGTCGGCCGTCACGACGACCTTCGCGAGCTCGGCGGGGTGACGGAACGTCACCGGGGAGACCAGGGTCCCCAATCGGAGGCGGGTGGTCCGGGACGCCAGCGCGGAGATCGTGGCCCACGCATCCAGGGATCCTCGTTTCTCCGGGTTGTCGAAAGAGAGGTAATGGTCGGACCGGAACAGACCCTCGAGCCCGTGCTCCTCACACGCCATGGCCAGGTCGACCCACTGCGGCCACGTGACGTCCTCCTGTCCCTCCACCATCAGAGCAACTCGCACGGCGACGCTCCTTTCCTCGTCTTACCCCTCATCTACCATGAACGGCGTGGAAGCCGCCTTCTTCGACCTGGACAAGACGGTCGTCTCGAAGTCCTCGTCGCTCGCCCTTCGCCGGCCCTTCCATCGGGCCGGACTCGTCACGCGGACGGCGCTTCTCAAGGGCGCCTACGCGCAGCTCGTGTACCTGCTGGTCGGCGCGGACGAGAAGAAGATGGCGCGGGCGAAGGAAAGCATGCTCGCACTCAGCAGGGGGTGGGAGCAGCGGCAGGTGGAGGAGACGGTCCGGGAGGCGTTGAGCGAGGTCATCGACCCGTTCATCTATCTCGAGGCCCTCGATCTCATGGAACTCCACCGCGCCCGGGGAAGGCGAGTGTTCATCGTGAGCTCGGCCCCGGAGGAGATAGTGCGGCCGCTCTCAGAGCACTTCGGAAGCGTCGAGGTCATCGCGACCCGGGCCGAGGTGGCGGAAGGCCGATACACGGGAAAGCTCTCCTTCTATTGCTACGGCGAGGGCAAGGCCGAACGGATCCGCGAGATCGCCACACGCGAGGGCATCGATCTCGGTGGCTCCTTCGCTTACTCTGACTCCATCACGGATCTCCCCATGCTCGAGGCCGTGGGCCATCCCGTCGCCGTCAACCCCGACCGGGAGCTTCGCCGCGAGGCGGAGCGCCGAGGCTGGCAGCGACGGGACTTCCGGAATCCAGTCCGGCTTCGCGAGCGGCTTCCGCACGTCGCCGCCCCGCCTCGACGCGTCACGGCGGCGGCGGTCTCCGCGTTCCTCGCCGGGCTTGCCGGCTGGCTCTACCTGCGCCGCGCCGCGGCCCGGCGCGCGGCCACGTAGTCGGCCGGGCTTGATTTTCCTCCCACGCGCGTTCGGTCTAGAATCCGGGGCGAACCGCCCTCGGGCGGTTTCGAAGGGAGCAGTACCCACGCGCGTCCTGCCGCGGGAGGCATGCCCGGACGCCGGCGAGGCCCTTTCGGCGTCGCGGACGTTCGAGCGAGTGGAGTGAGCGCCTGGTAGCTGCTCCCTTCGCCTTCCGCCTCCATGGGCTGACGGCACCCCGCAGTGCAGGGAGAACGTCCCCGCCCCGACAAGCGGCGGGAACATCCTGCGTACAATGCCCGCCATGCGGGAGGGTGCTCGCGAGGAAGGCGGTTCCACCGCGGAGCGGCGCGCGGAGCCGGATCCCGCGGCCCTCCATCCGCTCCCCGAACGAGACCCCAGGGTGGCCCTGGTCCTCGGGGCGCTCGCGTACGGGGAGCGGTGCGGTGCCGAACGCTCGAGCGAGGCGGTCCGCCTCGCGCCCGACAACCGCTCCCGCCTGGTGCAGCAGCAGGTGGCGGACCGGGAGTGGCGGAACTGCGCGCTGATCGAGGCGCGCCTCCACGAGCTCGGCGGCGAGGGTGAGACCGACCGCTTCCGCCCGTTCTTCGACGCGTTCTTCCAAAGGACGAGGCCGGGGGACTGGGTGGAG
>JACDCJ010000176.1 GCA_013817655.1 Actinosomnolentus pattersoniae (SeqCode) | reverse complement strand
CGCTCGAGTAGAAGGCGACCTTGGTCCCGTCGGCGGAGAGGGCCGGGTTGCCGCTCGGCCCGTTCCCCTTCACTCCGTCGTTGGGGCCCTTGCCGTCTGACGTCGAAGCCAGCCTGGTCTCCCCGGTGTTCAGATCCTTGACGTAGACGTCGCTCAAGAAGTCCGTGTCCTCCGGATGGAGGTTCGTGCTGTACGAGCGGAAGGCGATCCTGGTCCCGGCGGCGGACAGGTAGGGGTTGAAGCTTGAAGTGTTTCCCTTGACCACCTCACCGGTCTCTGGATCTGGGCTCGACGTGGAGGCCAGGTATATGTCGCCCGTCGCCAGATTCTTCACATAGATGTCAAATGTCGTATCCGGGTCGAGCGGGTCGAGGTTCGTCGCCCCGGAACGGAATGCGACGTAACGGCCGTCGGCGGAGAACACTGGGTTCGCGCAGTAGCCGTTGCTCTTGATGCCTTGATCCGATGTGGAGATGAGCGTCAGGGCCCCGCTCTCGAGGTCCTTCACGTACTCGTCGGACTCCGGATCGGTGTCGTTCGGATCGAGGTTGGTGGCATTGGACTTGAAGGCCACCATGCTCGCATCGGCCGGCATGGCCGGGTTCTCGCTCGTCCCGTTCCCCTTCCCGGACGCCTTCGACGCAGAGATGAGCACGAGGTCGCCTGGTTGGGCCGATGCCCGCGAGGGCGTGGCGATGGCGCCGAGCATCACAAGCATTGCAAGGAGCGGTACGCATTTGCGGTTCGGACGCCGCGGGCCGTTCGTCCTCCTCACGTTCACCTTCTCTTTCCGCTTCTTCTCCTAAGCATCGGCCCGCGTGCTTGAGACCTGAATGAGCGATGGCAAGGGACGCAAGGACCCGTCCAAAACATAGCACCGAGGAAGGATCAGCAGCCCGATGAGGGCAGACGCGATTGGGGTCCGCCCACCGGCATCCGGTGAGAGCGATGACGACCGCCGCGACAATCACTGCCACTGACCCGAGGAGGTCGCCCAGCACCCCGAGGTACGCCCCCCAGGGGTTCAGGCTATGAGCCCGGCCCTCCCGGAGCAGCCATACAGACAGGGCGATCGCCAGCCAGTCCGGTCACCAGCCACGCCAACATGAGGCCGCTGGCGACCTCCGGCGACCTGGAGAGCCTCCGCCGTGCATGGATCCGGCAGATCCCGGAAGGCTCGGAGGACTTCGCCCGCCTCCATGTCCTTCGCCCCGACGCCGAGTCGATCAACCGGGGGGTGGAGGATTCCCTTTTCATCAAGCGCGCCTCCGCGAAGGGCTCGCGGCGTCAGATGGTCGACCTCCTCGGCTACGCCAGGCTCGTGAACGCCATCACTCTGGCCCGATGCCGAGCCAGGGAACGGTTGAACGACGCGGCCTAGCGTCACCCCTAAGACCCACTGCGGCACCCCTTCTGATCCGCCCTGGGCGGGGGACCCTGGAACCGTCCGATCGGGCTCGATTCCGGCTTCCGGGCTTCCGCTAGACTGGGGCAACGGCAACGGAGGCGGTCGACGAGATTGTCTGCCGGTTTGTCTGCCGGTCCCGCTGGAGTAGCTCAGTCGGCAGAGCACGGGCATGGTAAGTCCGGGGTCGCGGGTTCGATTCCCGCCTCCAGCTCCCCGCATGGTGGTGTCCCTGGGGCACTCGGTAGACTGGCGATCCGAGGCGGCGTAGCTCAGGGGCAGAGCAAGCGGCTCATAATCGCTGTGTCGGTGGTTCGAGTCCACCCGCCGCTACGACCGAATCACGGAAGGGTGCGAGATGGCGAAGTCCGATAACCGACCGAAGATCACCATGGCCTGCACCGAGTGCCGACATCGGAACTACACGACGGTCAAGAACCGGCAGAACGATCGTGATCGGATCGAGCTCAAGAAGTTCTGCTCGAACTGCCGCGGCCACACCCTCCACCGGGAAACCCGCTAGGTCTTCTTCGCGTCGACGCTCCGGGGCCGTGGCTCGGACCGCGGCTCGCCCGCTTTGCCCGGCGTGATCTTCCCCTGCCGGATGCCCAGGGTCACCGCCTGGACCTTCGTGTGGGTCGAGAGCCGGGTGAGGATGTTCTGCACATGGGTGCGGACGGTCTGATGGCTCACGTGAAGGCGGTCGGCGATCGTCCGCGACGACAACCCGTCCGCGATGAGCTGCAGGATCTCCGCCTGACGGGAGGTGAGCCGCGTCACCCGCTGGCGCTCCGTGGCGTCCTGATGGCGACGCCGGCGAAGCTGCCGGAGGAGCCGCCTCGCCTCCTCGGCGTCCAGCATGGTTTCGCCGGCCCTCGCGCCACGGGCCGCGGCGGCGACGGCGGCGACCGAACTCGTCTTCGAAAGGTAACCGACGGCGCCCGCCTCAAGGGCTCGGGCCCGATAGAGGTCTTCATCGTGAGCCGAAAGCGCGATGACGGGGACCGACGGCATGCGTGCCTTGATCTGCCGGATCGCCTCGACCCCCCCCATCGACGGCATCTCCAGATCCATGAACACCACCTCGGCGCCGGTACCCGCGGCCAGCTCGACGGCCTCCTCGGCGCTCGAGGCAACCTCCACGACGAAGCCCTTCTCGAGTCGCAGGGCGATGCCCAGGGCCTGGGCGAAGGTCGTGTGGTCGTCCGCGACCAGGACTCTGATGGGCTTGGGTGCCGTGCGTGGCATGAGTCTCCGGCTCCCTCGGTTTGCGGCGCGTCGATCCCCTCCGATAGCCTGCCTCGGTTCACGAGAGGATTTCAAGCCGTGGGGCGTATTTCGGGCTTGCCATCCGCCTCGAACCCTCAACGTCCCGGGAGGATGCCCGCATGCCGCTCGATCCAACCCTGAAGGGAAGGGAGTACGGCGAGATCTCGCTCGAGGTCGAGTCGGACCACGTCGTCCGGTTTGCGGAGGCCATCGGGGACACCAACCCGATCTACCGGGACGCCGACGCCGCGCGGGCCGCCGGGCACCCGGGGCAGCTCGCCCCCCCGACGTTCGCGACTGTCCTGCAGATCATGACCAGCGCCCGGGTCATCGCCGATCAGGATCTCGGGTTGAACTATGCGCTCGTCGTGCACGGTGAGCAGGAGTACGAGTGGAGCCGCCCGATCCGAGTCGGCGACCGCCTGTCGGCGGCCCCCCGCATCGCCGACATCCGCGCTCGGGGCCCGAACGAGTACCTCGTGCTCGAGGCGGACGTGCGCGACAAGGCGGGTAAGCGGGTGGTGCTCGCCCGCACGACCCTCCTCTCAAGGGGGACGGCTGCCTCGTGACCGCGAGGGTACGGTTCGAAGACGTCGCGGTCGGAGACAGGCTCCCCGCGCGTTCGAAGACCATCCGCCGCGAGGAGGTGAAGGCGTACGCCGACGCGTCGGGGGACCAGAACCCGCTGCATCAGGACGACGCGTTCGCTCGATCCGTGGGGTTTCCCGGCATCATCGCCCACGGGATGTTCAGCATGGCCCACGTCACGACCACGCTGACCGAGTGGCTTGGCGATCCGGCGGCCCTGATGCGGATCAGGGTCCAGTTCCGGGCCGTCGTCTTCATGGGGGAGACCCTCACGGCGTCAGGGGAGATCGTGGCGCGTGACGAAGGCGAGAGGCGGGCGACCTTGAGTGTTTGGGCCGAGGTCGAGCGCGAGGGCCTTCGCGTCCGGGTAATCAAGAACAGCGAGGCCGAGGTTCAGCTCGCGTGAGGACCGGCGACGGACGGCATGAAGGGCCGCGCACTCCCTTCGTGCCAGTAACGTAAGGGTTCGCGATGACGTCTAAGGAACCGGTCACATGATCGCCCCCGAGCTTCTCGACGCTTGCCGTCGGCGGGAGCCGGGCGCCTTCGAGGAGGTCGTACGCGCTACGTATCGAAAGGTGTACACGCAGGCCCTGAGACTGGTCGGAGACCGGCAGGATGCCGAGGACGTGACCCAGGAGGCGTACCTTCGGGTCTACCACGGTCTGGACGGCTTCCGAGAGGAGGCGGCGTTCGAGACATGGCTCTACCGAATCGTGACGAACGCGGCCATGAGCTTC
>JACDCJ010000029.1 GCA_013817655.1 Actinosomnolentus pattersoniae (SeqCode) | reverse complement strand
CGGAGAGACCGCCCCACACGCCGGCCTCCTGACCCGTAGCCATCGCCCACTCGAGGCATTCGGATCTGACCGGACATTGCATGCAGATGGACTTCGCCGCCTCGATCTGAACGGCGGCCGGACCACTGGTTCCGATGGGAAAGAAGAGCTCGGGATCCTCGTCCTTGCAGCGTGCGCGGTGCAGCCACTCCATAAGGCGCGGAGTATACTGCCGCCCCTTCGGGCCGCACAATGCTGGGAGGCCACGTTGTTCGACAAATCGTGGCCGGTGGTGGTCGCGCACCGGGGCGCCTCCTCCAGCCACGCCGAGAATACGCTGGAGGCATTCGACGGCGCCGTGGATGTGGGCGCGGACGTGGTGGAACTCGACGTGCGTCTGACCGCCGACGAGGTGCCCGTGGTGATGCACGACGCCGTCCTTTCACGCACCACGGACGGCAGCGGATGGCTGCACGAGCGCACGCTGGAAGAGCTCCGCCACCTCGACGCATCGGGTGGCCGGGGACCGCGGACCCGCGTTCCCACCCTCCGTGAGACGCTTCAAGCGTTGCGCGGGCGGATCGGGGTCAACCTGGAGCTGAAGAACATGCCGGGAGAGCCGTCGTTCGACTCGCCCCTCGAGCGAGTCGCGGTTCAGTCCGTCGCGCTCGTGGAAGAGCTGGACATGGGCAAGGACGTGCTGCTCTCCTCGTTCAACTGGCTCACCATCGAGCGAGTGCGGGATCTCTCGCCGAGCCTCGCGACGGGCTTCCTGACGATTGCCGGGATCGACCCCGAGGCTTCGCTGGTGTATGCCGCCTCGAAGGGACACGGGTTCGTGCTTCCCCAGGCAGAAGCGCTCATGGGAACCGGGGAGAGTTTCGTCCGGTCGGCGCACGCCCGCGGCGTTCGTGTGGGGACCTGGACCGTCGATCGGGCGGAGGACGTCCAGCTCCTGTTCGAGATGGGTGTGGACGCCGTCGCGACGAACAATCCGGAGATGGCCGTGGCGATCCGGGATCGCTTCCGGGCGGTCCGGGGATCAGCCCAGGACTGAGAGCGCTTCGGGGACTGATTCGACGATCATCTCGGTCCGCTCACCCACGAACTCGCCGTCCATCTGGACCGGCAACGGCACATCGCTTCGCAGGCCGATCCTCGTCTGGTTCGAGAGGGAGGTCACGTGCGGGCGGCCGCGTGGCAGCAGGTCCATAGCCGAAAACAGGACTCCGAGGACATGGCTTGTGCGCATGGTCGCGAGGCCGAACACGTCGAGCCCGGCTTCGAGTCCTGCGCGGGGGCAGAGCCGGATGCCCCGCCCGCCGAGAAAGGTGTACGGGTCGATGTTCTGCACGATCGCGAGGTAGAGCCCGTTGCGGTGGTGCTCGAGCTCGGAGCCCCATGAGATGTCCACGTGGCCGCGGGCCCGATCGTAGCCGGCGAAGAAGACGCGAAGGCCCTCACCGACGTAGGCGATCTCGCCGAGGCGGCGCTTGAGCCGCGGATGCCGCTCCACGCCTCGCACCACGGCGGCGTCGAATCCGAGTCCAAAGTTCGAGGCGAAGTACCGGCCGCCCACGCGGCCGAGGGGGACGCGGCGAGGACGGCCCGCGAGCCGGGGAAGGAGCCACCGAGCGGCCCGCACGGGGTCGCGCGGCATCCCGAGCGAACGGGCCATGACATTGGCGCCACCACCCGGGAGCACCGCGAGGGGCAGTTCGGAGCCGGCCATCCCGTTCACGACCTCGTTCAGTGTGCCGTCACCCCCGAGACAGACGAGGACATCGGCCTCGTTGCCGGCCACCGCCGCTCGCGCGACATCGGTGGCGTGCCCGGACCCTTCCGTGCGGACCTCCCGCACATCGAGGGCCGTGGAGAGGATCGCGGTGACCCCGCGGCGCAACCTCGGACTGACCGCTTGGGCTCGTGGGTTCGTGAGCAGCACGGCGCGTCTCCGACGTGGGTGGTCGTCGGGTGCATCCAGGGCGGTCACGGCGTCACGCCTCCGCCTCGAGACCCTCCCGCAGGACGGCGAGTGTCTTCGCCAGAAGGCGCGACACGTGCATCTGGGAGATCCCGAGGCGATCCGCGATCTCGCTCTGCGTCAGGCCCTTGAAGAACCGGAGGTACAGCATTCGTCGCTCGCGCGGCGCCAGTCCCTTCAGCAACGGGCCGACGCTAAGCCGGTCCTCCAACGCTTCGAGCGCCTGGTCGTCGTCCCCGATCTGCTCGTGGTAGGAAAGGCCGTCCTCACCGATCTGGGCGTCCAGGGAGATGAGGGTGTAGGCGTGCGCAGCATCGAGCCCCTCCAACACCTCGTCTTCCGTAGTGCCTGCAGCCTCAGCGATCTCGGCGACCGTGGGCGATCGCTGGAGGTCCTGCGAGAGCCTGCCGATGACGGAGTCGAGTCGGAGGTTCAGCTCCTGCAGCCGCCGCGGGACGCGCACCGCCCAACCCTTGTCGCGGAAGTGCCGCTTCAACTCGCCCACGATCGTCGGCGTTGCGTAGGTGGAGAACTCGACCTCCCGCTCCGGATCGAACCGGTCGACCGCCTTTACGAGGCCGATGGTCGCCACCTGCACCAGGTCGTCCAGCGGCTCACCTCTCCCCGAGAATCGGCGGGCGAGGTACTCCACCAGGCCGAGGTGCGATCGGATGAGTCTTTCCCGGACCTCCTGATCGTTCGATTTCCCAAGCTCGAGGAAGAGCTCTCGTACCTCCGGCTTGGGAAGAGGGGGGTGGCGCTGGCGGGGACTCAGAGGGCGACCCTCCTCGCGACCGCGAAGGTCGCTACGGCCGTCCCGTTGCGCTGCTGGACCTCCATCTCGTCCGTGACGGATTCGAGGATCATCTCCGACCAGCGGTTCAAGAACGTGGAGCCGGTGGAGGGGGAGTCGCCGCTCGTGGTCACCCGGAGTCCGTCGGACATGACCTGGAAGACGACCTCCAGCCGGGTGGCGGGGGGGTTCGACGTGGCGAGCACCCGTGAGCAGACCTCGTCGATGGCGATCTGCAGATCGGTAATGCGATCGTAGGTGAAGTCGAGCCGTGCGGCCAGCGCGCTAGCGGCCGCCCGGATGACTCCCACATGGCTGGTCGTGGCGGGGACCCGTATGACGATCGAGTCGGTCATGTGCGGGAGATTCTACCCAGGGGGTCCGGCGGCCATATGCGTTCCTACAATCGGGGGCGTGCTTGGTCGGCGGCGCCCCGCGGCAATGTCTCCCGCCCTTCAAAAGGTGCTGGAGGGCTTCCGGTCGACCGTGGCCCTGGTGGAGCGGGCGAAGGCGGAGGTGGTGGCGGCCGCGCCGACCGGACGCGGGCCGGGACGGCCGGTCGCCGAAGCGCTCGCGGCGTTCGAGGCCTTCCTCGCGGAGGCCCGCTCCACCATGCCCGCCTGGCGCTCGCGCCCCTTCGACGCCGACTGGACTGCGTGCTCCCGGGCGCTCGATGAGACGGGACGAAGGGCTGAGCTTCTTCGCCTGGAAGGGTCGCCTGCCGGCTACGAGGAGCTCTACGGCGTCCTCGGGGACCTCCTTGAGCCACTCGAGGCGTTCGGCGTGGCTCGCGATCGGTTTGGGAGGCGCTCGTTCGGACCCCGCGATTAGCGCTACGGGGGAGAAATGCCGGGCCCGAGGGCCTTCGTGTACGCTCGCGTGCGGCGTGCGTCCCGCACGCCTTTGTTCTGGAGGAGGGCAGTCGAATGGAGAGGGCGATCCGGCTGGTCACCGACATCCCGGGGCCGCGCTCGGCAGCGGTTCTCGAGCGCAAGTCGAGGGTCGTGTGCGATGCGCTGGACATCCACGTGCCCGCGGTTATCGACCATGGATCGGGCGCCCGGGTGACGGACATCGACGGGAACACGATGCTCGATTTCTCGGGAGGCCTCGGTTGCCAGCTCGTCGGCTACTCCCATCCGCGGGTCGTGGAGGCCGTCAGGCGTCAGGCCGAGAAGGTCTCGCACACCGATTTCTCGGTCATCCCCTACGAGGAGTACGTCGAGCTCGCGGAGCGCCTCGTCTCCTTGACGGGGGGTGGAGACCGCAAGGTCGCGTTGTTCAACTCGGGGGCGGAGGCGGTCGAGAACGCCGTGAAGTTCGCACGCGCAGCCACCGGCCGGCCGGCCATCGTCTGCTTCGAGGGTGGGTTCTCCGGACGAACGCTGCTCGCCATGACGCTCACCAGCCGCCACAAGCCGTACAAGCAGGGTTTCGGGCCGTTCGCGCCGGAGGTCTATCGACTGCCGTACGCGTATCCGTATCGGAGCTCGGATCCAGACCGGGCCGCCGAACTCGCCCTCGAGGCCCTCGAACGCGCCTTCGTAACCGTCGTCGACCCGGCCTCGGTCGCGGCTGCTGTCGTCGAGCCGATCCAGGGGGAGGGGGGGTTCGTCGTTCCTCCCGCCGAGTTCCTCCATGGGCTGGCCAGCCTCTGCCGCCGCCACGGAATCCTCGTTGTGGCCGATGAGATCCAGACCGGATGCGGACGGACGGGGTCCTTTCTGGCGTCCGATGCGCTGGGCTTCAAGCCGGACATCGTGCTTCTGGCCAAGGCGCTCGCTTCCGGATACCCGCTGTCCGCGGTCATAGGGCCGCGTGAGGTCATGGACGCGCCGGGGCCATCTGCCATCGGCGGCACGTACGTGGGCAACCCCGTCGCGTGCGCCGCGGCGAACGCGGTCCTGACGGTGATCGAGGAGGAGGGATTGCTGGAGCGGGCCGAAAAGGTCGGCAAGGCCATTCGGACCCGATGGGAGGCCGTCGCCGAGGACGTGCCCGAGGTGGGCGACATCCGGGGACTGGGGGCGATGATCGGCGTCGAGTTCGTGTCGGACCGCACCACGAAGACGCCGAACGAGGAGTTCCTCGGGAACTTCGTCCGCAGGGCGATGTCGCGTGGCGCGATCACGGTCTCGTGCGGCCTTTACCACAACGTGCTGCGATACCTCCTCCCGCTGGTGATCTCGGACGCCGAGCTGGAGGAAGGGCTCGACATCATGGATCAGACCGCTAGGGAGCTCTCGACCGGCTGAGGATCTCAGCGCTCGAGCGGAGCGCCGGGTTTCCCCGCTAGGGCTGGATGCGCGTCACGGTGTCGTCGGCTCGGTTGGCGACCCAGACCGAGCCCTCACCGGCCGCGAGCGCGTAGGGGGCAGCCCCCACGGGAATCGTCACTAGCGGACGATTCGTGGCCGCGTCGATGCGCGTCACGGTGTTCCCGTGACCGTTCGCAACCCAGACCTCGCCCTCCGTCGTGACCACTGCGAAGGGCGAATCGCCCACGGGGATGGTCGCAACCACCTGATTCGTTGCGGGGTCGATGCGCGAGACGGTATCCGCCTTCGCGTTGGCCACCCAGATCGCGCCCTGTCCGGCCGCCACGCCGATGGCGAAGTCCCCGGCGAGGACCGTTGCGACGATCTGGTTCGTCGTCGGATCTATCCGCGTCACCTGGTCCTTCTCGGGGTGGGTCACCCAGATCCCGTCCCGCATCGCGGCGACACCGACGGGGAACAGGGGCACCGAGACCTCTGCCTGAACCTCGTTCGTGGCCGGGTCGATGCGCACCACGAGGCCCTCGTGAGGATCCGGCATCCACAGCGCTCCGGCGCCGAAGGCTATGTCGACCGGCCCCGCGTCCACCTCCAAGACCACCGTCACCTGGTTCGTGGCTGGGTCGATGCGCGTGAGCGTCCTGTCATCCGGATCCGCCACCCAGACGGATCCCTGACCCACAGCCACGCCGGTGGGGAACGAGCCCACCTCGATGGTCGCAACCACCTCGTTCGTGGCGGGATCGATCCTGGAGACCGTTCCCCCTTGCTGATTGGCGACCCAGATGGACCGTTCGCCCGCGGCGATCCGGTTGGGGAAGGCGCCGACCGAGATGGTCCCGACTCCGGAGGCTCCCGGGTCTGCCGGGGGGCCGATCGGAGGAGTGGCCGGTGACACGGGAGCACCGATCGGTGAGGCCGGGCTTCGCGGGGGGCGCGCCGAGCGAGAACCGCTGCGGAGATCGGCAGAGCGGTCGCATGCCGAAAGCAGCAGGCTCGCTGCAGCGATCCCCGCGGCGGCGGCGCGACCACCGGACCCCACTCGCATGTCGCTCGATTCTGCCACGCCGGAAGCCGTCAGGAGCCGGCGCGCGAGTGAGGCAGCTAGCATGATCGGTCGCGGTCGTCTCATCGAAAGGACATGAATGGCCCGACGTGTGGCTCGTCCCCGGCGGTCCTGCCTGTCCGTTCCGGGATCCTCCCCGAAGATGCTCGCGAAGGCGCCATCCCTTCCCGCCGATGAGATCTTCCTGGATCTGGAGGACTCCGTGGCACCGCTCGCGAAGGAAGATGCGCGGAGCAACGTGGTCCAGGCGTTGAAGGAAGGAGATTGGGCGGGCAGGACGGTCGTGGTTCGGGTGAACGCCATCGCCACGAGATGGTGCTACCGGGACGTGATCGACGTCGTGGAGCAGGCGGGCCGGTTCTTGGACTGCTTGATGATCCCGAAGGTGGAGCGCTCGAGTGACGTGACGTTCGTCGCGGACCTGCTCCGGCAGGTGGAGGATGCCACCGGGCTGGATCGCAGGCTCGGCCTGGAGCTCCAGATCGAGACCGCGATCGGCCTTTCCAACATCGACGCCATCGCCGGGGCGTCGGACCGCGCCGAGACGCTGATCTTCGGCCCGGCGGACATGAGCGCTTCGTTGGGACTGCCCGCCCTTACCGCCGGACTTCCCATGCCCGGGTACCCGGGCGACCACTGGCACTTCGTCCTTTCGAGGATCCTCGTCGCGGCTCGCGCGGCTGGGCTCCAGGCGATCGACGGCCCCTACCTCGTCATCAAGGACCTCGACGGGTTTAGGGAGATGGCCAGCCGGGCTCGCGCCCTCGGCTTCGACGGGAAGTGGGCGCTGCACCCCGGACAGATCGACGTGCTGAACGAGGTGTTCACTCCCTCGCAGGAGGAGTACGAGAAGTCGGAGGCCATCCTGGACGCCTATCGGCGCGCGACCGATGTGGAGCGGATGGGGGCGGTCATGTTCGGGACGGAGATGATCGATGAGGCCAGCCGAAAGATGGCGGAGCAGCTGGCTCTGCGTGGACGCGCCGCCGGACTCACTCGCGGCGAGAGCCCGGACAGCCCCGACCGATAGGGAGAGCGATAAGCGATGGCCACTGGGAACGACGCTCGGGCCCGGGAGGACGAAGGCCTGATCCGGCTGAGCGATGACCAGCAGGCGATCATCTCGGCGGTCCGGGAGTTCGTGGAGGAAGAGGTCTTCCCGGTGGCCGAGGAACTCGAGCACCGCGACGAGTATCCCGACGCCATCGTCGAGCATCTCAAGGAGATGGGGCTGTTCGGGCTCACGATCCCGGAGGAGTTCGGCGGAGCGGGGATGGACCTCATGACGTACGCGCTGGTCGTGACCGAGCTGTCCCGCGGCTGGATGTCCCTGTCCGGGATCATGAACACACACTTCATGGCCGCGTACCTGCTTAGGCGCCACGGCAGCGAAGAGCAGCAGGAGCGCTTCCTTCCCCGTATGGCTACCGGGGAGATCCGGGCCGCCCTCTCCATGTCCGAGCCCGGCGCGGGCTCCGACGTGCAGGCAATCACCTGCCGGGCCGACCGGGACGGCGACGAGTACGTCGTGAACGGGGCGAAGATGTGGGTCACGAACGGACTCCGGTCGGGGGTCGTCGTGCTCCTGTGCAAGACCGACGTCGACGCGGAACCCCCCTACCGGGGGATGTCGCTCCTGTTGGTGGAGAAGGAGCCCGGCGCGGGAACGTTCCAGGGCATCACCATCCCCCCGAACATCCAGAAGATGGGCTACAAGGGCGTCGAGAGCACCGAGCTCGTCTTCGAGGACCACCGGGTGCCCGCGCGCAACCTTCTGGGCGGTGAGGAGGGCAAGGGCTTCGCTCAGGTGATGGACGGCATCGAGGTGGGAAGGGTGAATGTGGCGGCACGGGCCGTTGGCCTTGCGACGCGGGCGTTCGAGGAGGCCATCCGCTACGCCCAGATCAGGCACACCTTCGGCGTGCCGATCGCGCAGCACCAGGGCATCCAGTTCATGCTGGCCGAGATGGCGACGAAGCTCGAGGCCTCCCGCCTGATGATGATGCAGGCTGCCAAGAAGAAGTCGGCGGGCGCTCGTTCCGACCTCGAGGCCGGCATGGCGAAGCTCTTCTGCACGGAGGCCTGCCACCAGATCGTGACGGACGCCCTGCGCGTGCACGGGGGCTACGGCTATTCGGCCGAATACCCGATAGAACGGCTCTACCGGGATGCGCCCTTCCTTCTCATCGGCGAGGGGACGAGCGAGATCCAGCGTCTGGTCATCGCCCGACAGTTGCTGGAGCGCTACAAGGTGCAGGGCTGATGCCGACCGAGGCGCTGCGGGCTCTTCGAGCCGAGTGCGAAGGGGTCTCCCGGACTGTCGCCACGCTCTCCGAAGCGGCCTTCGCCCTGCCCACCCGGTGCCCGGCATGGAACGTCAAGGAGCTGCTCGGCCACATGCTGCGCGACGTCGACCGGATCAACACGGCCCTCGCTTCGCCGCGGCCCGCGACGGCGGACTGCGACTCGGTCCAGTACTGGCGCCGATACGATCCCTCGCCCGCTTCGCCCGACTCGATCGGTGTGGCCGAGCGAGGCAAGGAGGTGGCGGCGGCATACGCCACCGGCGGGGATCTGGTCCGAGCGTGGAACGATCTGTGGCAGGCGGCCCTTCGTTCGGCGGAGACGGCCGAGCCCGACCGTGTCGTGCGCACATGGGGACCGGCGCTCACACTGGACGAGCTCGTTCGGACGCGTGTCGTGGAGATCACCGTTCACGGCATGGATCTTGCGGAGGCCCTGGGGCGGGGCCCGTGGTCGACCGACGGCGGCAGGGCGATCACTGTTGGCATTCTGAACCGGCTCCTCGACGCCACACCGCCCAGTTTTCTCACATGGGACGAGATCACATTCATCGAGAAGGGAACAGGGAGGCGAACGCTGACGGAGAAAGAGCGGCGAGATCTCGGGACGGCCGCCGACCGGTTTCCCCTCCTCGCATGACGTCCGCGAGCGAGGGTGGGGACCTGGGCATGGGTGGCCCCGCCCCAGCCGGGGACCGCCGGTTTGGCAGATACCTGGAGGAGTTCGTCGTCGGCGACGTCTACAGGCACTGGCCGGGCAAGACGATCACCGAGTACGACGACCATCTGTTCTGCATGATCACGATGAATCACCATCCGCTGCACACCGACGCGCACTACGCCGAGGAGGCCACCTCCTTCGGCCGCAACGTCGTCGTTGGAAACCTCGTCTACTCGCTCGCCCTCGGCATGAGCGTTCCCGACGTGTCCGGCAAGGCGATCGCCAACCTCGAGGTGGAATCGCTTCGCCATACCGCCCCGATGTTCCACGGCGACACCCTCTACGCCCAGACGCGAGTCCTGGATGTGAGAGCGTCCTCCTCGAAGCCCGATCGAGGCGTGGTAACCGTGGAGACGCGCGGCTTCAACCAGGAGGGAACCGAGGTCCTGTACTTCCGCCGGAAGGTCCTGGTGCCGAGGCGGGGGAGCGTTCCGGAGCAGCCGGGCCGCCCGCCGCCCTCGCACGACGAGCCCTCCTGAGGCGCCTCGCTCCTAGGGCGCCCGCGACGCAGCGCCGGCCGCTGAGGTGGACTTCCCCCTGTCCCCGGGAGGCCGCAGGCGAAACCGCGCCTCCGCCACCGTGGAGCCGTCCCGATTCTCGATCGATAGGCGCCCGTCGTGCACGCGGCAGAGCCGTGACGCCAGGAACAGCCCCAGTCCCCATCCTCCCTCTGATCGGGTAGCGGACATGTCGTCCTGCCGGAACGCCGGGAAGTCCTCGTCGGGTGGTGACCATCCTCCGGCGTCGGTCACGACGAGGACGCCGTGCCCCCCCTCCCTCCGGACTTTCACCCGCACCGGGCGTGAGCCATGACGCAGGGCGTTGACGAGGAGCTCATAGGCGACGCGATGGAGGCTCCGCTCTGGCACCCCTTCCCACACCTCGTCGGAAACGGTCAGATCGTCGGGGGATCTACCCGCGCGCCGGATGGCTTCGTCCATGGCGCGATCCGGGCGCGCCTCCCCTTCCGAGGAACCGGCGGCCACGAGCTCCAGCCCTTCCAACAGGAACTCCAGGTCGCGGGCTCTGCGCAGGGCAAGCACGAGGAGCTCCTCGGCATCGGCCGTAGGCCCCTGTCGCAGCATTCGAAGGGCGCCCGATATGACGGTCAGAGGACCTCTCACCTCGTGTAAGAGAACCTGGACCAGCTCGGCCCGGTCCGTCGCCAGGCGTTCGAGATCCTCGCGCCGGCTGCGCTCCAGCTCGAGGAGCCCGCGAAGATCGTCTAAGGCCGCCGGCGGGACGCGCCGATCCAGCTCCGCGCGCCCTCCGGCGGCCGCTCGGATGGCGGAAACGAGCTCGTCGATCGTCCCCCCCTTGACCACGTATCCCGCCGCGCCTGCGCTCAGCATGTCCCGAACGGTTGCCGGATCGTCCGACCACGTAAGCGCCACGACCTGGATATCGGGCCGCCTGGCCGTGATCTCCCGGCACGCCTCTGCCCCGTTGCCATCGGCCATTCGCACATCCATGAGCACGACATCCGGGCCGAGCTCAATGGAGCGAGCGACGGCCTGCCTGCCGCTCCTCGCTTCGCCGACGACGTCGATGCCGCCCTCCATGGTGAGGGCTTCCCGGAGCATCGCCCGAGTGCTTCCCGAGTCGTCGACGATGAGCACTCGCAGCGCGGATCCCATTGGTCTAGCGTAAGTCCTGGAGGACGCACAGAGAGGCTCGCTTTGGGCTCCGACAGGTTGCTCCACATCTACCTCAACGACCATTTCGCGGCGGCGGTGGCGGGGCGCGAGCTGGCCGCCCGATGCCGCTCCAGCAATCGCGGAGGAGATCTGGGGACCTTCTTGCTCCGGTTCGAGGCAGAGGTGGTCGAGGACCGGGCCACGCTGCAGGCCATCATGGAGCGAGTCGGGGCGCGGCGCGACCCGGTCAAACAGGGCCTCGCGTGGGTCGTGGAGAAGATCGCCCGCCTGAAGCTCAACGGGCGGATCACCGGTTACTCGGACCTCAGCCGCCTCGAGGAGATCGAGGGCCTCTGTCTCGGTGTCGAGGGAAAGCTCTCGCTTTGGCGCTCGCTCGGGTCGGTGGCTCGCATGGACGCGCGCCTCTCGGAGTTCCCCTTCGACCGCCTCGAGCGGCGCGCAACGGCCCAGCGAGAGGCGCTTGAGGCATTCCGCCTCGAGGCTACGGCGCGCGCCTTCGGCGCCTGAGACGCGGCCGTACGATCGAGTGGTGCACCGCCTGCTTGATGAGCCTGGTGCCGAGGGCGAAAGGCTTCGAAGCCTCAACGAGGAGATCGAGTCATGCCGGCGCTGTCCGCGTCTCGTCGCGTGGCGAGAGGCCGTCGCGACGTTGAAGCGAGCGTCCTTCGCCGGCGAGGCCTACTGGGCCCGACCGGTCCCGAGCTTCGGCGATCCGGCGGCCCGCGTGCTCATAGTCGGACTTGCGCCGGCGGCGCACGGAGGAAATCGAACCGGCCGCATCTTCACGGGAGACCGCTCGGGTGATTTCCTCTTCGGCTCCCTGCACCGTTGTGGGATCGCGAGCGGCCCGACCTCGGTTCACCGGGACGACGGCCTGCGTGTCCGGGACGTCTACGTCACGGCCGTCGTTCGCTGCGCGCCGCCTGGCAACCGGCCCTCGCCAGGAGAGCGGGACAACTGCGTGCCCTACCTGACTCGAGAGCTGGAGCTTCTCCCTTCGCTCAGGTCAATCCTGGCGCTCGGGTCGTTCGCGTGGGACGGTATTCTTCGTGCCGTGGAGGCCTCCAGCCACGTGATTGGCCGGCCGCGTCCACGCTTTTCACACGGCGGCGAGGCCCGCGTGGGCCCCTATGCGCTCCTGGGCTCCTTCCACCCGAGCCAGCAGAACACGTTCACGGGGAAGCTGACTCCCGAGATGCTGGACAGCGTCGTGCGCTTGGCCCTCGAGCGAGCCGGCTGACGCCCGGGTCGGGGCGGATCCGGCCGGGCATAGCCGCGACCCGCCGTATCCTGGGCTCGTGAGTCGCGGACACGGCCGGTGGAGGGTGGTGATCCCGGACCCGGATGCGGGCCCGGTGAACCGGCACACCGTGCGGCGCGTGATCGGGTCCTTCCGACCATACCGGCGGAAGATTCTCGTGGTGGGTCTGGCCATCGTGGTTACGGCGGCCATGGGCGTGATCAACCCGCTCTTGATCAAGGTGATCTTCGACACCGCGTTGTTCTGTGGAGCGGGTTGCCCAGATCTCTCTCGCCTCTACCGCCTTGTGGCCATCATGGTGGCCATCCCCATCGTGTCTGGCGCCATCGGCATCGGCCAAACGTACCTTGCGAATCAGGTGGGGCAAAGGGTGATGCAGGACCTGCGGAACGCCCTGTACGGGCACCTGCAGCGCATGTCGCTCCGGTTCTTCACGAGCACCCGGACGGGTGAGATCCAGTCCCGCCTTTCCAACGACGTGGGCGGCGTCCAATCGGTCCTCACGGACACCGCTTCCAGCATCCTGTCCAACATCGTGATACTGATCAGCACGCTCGTCGCGATGCTCATCATCTCGTGGCAGCTGACGGTGCTGTCGCTGGTCCTGCTTCCCCTTTTCCTCTGGCTGACCGTGAAGGTGGGAAAGGCCCGCCAGGTGGTCGCCTCATCCACCCAGAAGTCGCTCGCGGAGATCACGGCCATCACCGAGGAGACGCTGTCCGTCTCCGGGATCCTCCTCAGCAAGGCGTTCGGGCGCCAGCGGTTCGAGATCGACCGGTTCGGGCGGGAGAACCAGCGCCTGGCGGATCTCCAGGTACGCCAGCAGATGATCGGCCGTTCCTTCTTCGCGGTCGTCCAGATCTTCTTCTCGATCACGCCGGCGCTCGTGTATCTGGTAGCCGGATTCGTCAACGACTCG
>JACDCJ010000175.1 GCA_013817655.1 Actinosomnolentus pattersoniae (SeqCode) | reverse complement strand
GTTCATGAACGTCGGAGCCCGAGGGTCATCCGAGCTGCTCGAGCTGGAGCTCCATCGCCGCCGTCTCTTCCTCCAGGGCCGCCAGGCGCATGCGTTCCTTCTCGAGCACTGGCGCCGGAGCCTTCGCGACGAACGCCTCGTTCGCGAGCTTCGCCGCACTGCGGGCGGCGTCCTCGCGCAGGGCCACAACGCGCTTGGTCAGCCGCCCCCGCTCGACGTCCAGGTCGAGCACGCCCGCAAGGGGGATGAGGACCTCGTCGCCGGCTACCACCAGCCGGGCGCACCCCGCCGGATCGCCCGGATCGGTCGCGATCTCGAGCGTCGAGAGGTTCGCCAGGCGTCGGATCTCGGAAAGTAGATCTTTCACGACCTCGGCATGGACTCCACGCGCCCGGATGCCCGCCGGCAGCGGGATCGAGTCCGACAGGCCATGAACTTTTCGGAAACGGCGGAGGGCGGTCACCAGCTCTCGCACGAACTCGAACCGCAGCTCCGCTTCCTCATCGCGGTGCTCGGCAGACGGCTCGGGCCAGGAGCCGACCACGATCGACTCGCCCGCCCCGAATCGCTGCCAGATCTCCTCGGTAACGAACGGCATGATCGGGTGGAGCAGCCGCAGGCTCCGCTCGAGCACCCACGCGAGGACCGCGGCCGCCGCCCTCCCCTCCTCGGCCGTCCCCTCCGAGAGGCGCGGCTTCTCCACTTCCAGACCCCAGTCACACAGCTCGGACCACACGAAACGGTGGATGGCCTGCGCGGCCTCGGCGAACCGGTAACCCTCCAGGGCATCGTCGACCTCGTCGAGGCATGCCTGGTGACGGGACAGAAGCCAGCGCTCCGGAAGGGTCAGCGTCCGCCGGTCCGGAAGGTCCGGCAGGCCGCCGGGGTGGGCGGGCAGCACCAATCGCGCCGCGTTCCAGATCTTGTTCGCGAACCGTGCGGCCGCGGAGATGGAGTCCACCCCCAAGGGGATCTCCTGTGCGCCGGTCGCCTGCCTGGTGAGGGCGAACCGAACGGCATCGGCGCCGTGCGCGGCGATGGCGTCGAGCGGGTCGATGACGTTCCCTAGGGACTTCGACATCTTCCGGCCCTGCGGGTCCCGCACGAGCCCGTGGATCACGATGTCGCGGAACGGGACGTCCCCATTCAGGTACAGCCCGCTCATCACCATCCGCGCGACCCAGAGATAGAGGATCTCGTAACCCGTCACGAGCACGGAGGTCGGATAGAAGTAGGAGAGGTCCTCCGCCGGCTCGGGCCAGCCAAGCGTCGAGTACGGCCAGAGCTGGGACGAGAACCACGTGTCCAGCACGTCGGGGTCCTGCTCGAGAACTCCGGAGGCGCAGCGAGCGCACTCCTGCGGATCCTCGACCGCGGCCGTCTCGTGACCGTCCGGGCAGTACCACACCGGGATCCGGTGCCCCCACCAGAGCTGGCGGGAGATGTTCCAGTCTCTGAGTCCCTCCAGCCACTGAACGTAATTGGCCCTCCACCGCTCGGGGAAGAAGCGGATCCGGCCAGAGGCCGCCGCCTCTAGCGCCGGCCCCTTGAGGCGCTCGACGGCGACGAACCACTGCTTGCCGGAGAGCCACGGCTCGATCTCCGTGTGGCATCGATAGCAGTGCCCGACGGCGTGGACGTACGGTCGTTCCTCCTTCACGACGAGCCCGAGGTCCCGGAGGCGCTGGAGCACCCGTGCTCGCGCCGCGTAGCGATCAAGGCCCCGAAACTCCTCGGGGGCCTCCTCGGAGATGCTAGCCTCGGCGGTGAGGATGTTTCGCAGCGGCATCCCGTGCCGCCGGCCGATCTCGAAGTCGGTCGGGTCGTGCGCCGGCGTCACCTTCACCGCGCCGGTGCCGAAGGACGGATCGACGGCCTCGTCGGCCACGATGGGAAGCTCCTCGCCGGTGAACGGATGGAGGACGGCTCGGCCGATCAGGGACGCGTGGCGGTCGTCGGAAGGGTGCACGGCGATGCCGGTGTCTCCCAGCATCGTCTCCACCCGGGTGGTGGCCACGTCCACATGGCCGTCACCCGAGGCCAGGGGGTACCGGAAGGTCACCATCTCCCCGGCGACGTCCTCGTGCTCCACCTCGGAGTCCGACAGCGCGGTCGTGTCCCGCGGGCACCAGTTCACCAGGCGCTCCCCGCGGTAGATCAGGCCGTCCTCGTACATGCGGACGAACGCGACGCGCACGGCGTGCGCCAACCCGTCGTCCATTGTGAAGCGGAGGCGGTCCCAGTCGCAGGAGTCGCCGAGGGACTGCATCTGCTCGACGATCCGGTGTCCGTACCGCTCCTTCCACTGCCACACCCGCTCCACGAAGGCCTCGCGCCCAAGCTCGCGGCGGTCGATCCCCTCCCTTTCCAGCTCCCTCTGCACCACGACCTGGGTGGCGATGCCGGCGTGGTCCGTTCCGGGAAGCCACAGCGTCTCGTACCCCTGCATGCGCTTTCGCCGGACGATGATGTCCTGCAGGGTGTGGTCCAGAGCGTGCCCGATGTGCAGGGCGCCTGTCACGTTCGGAGGGGGAAGCACGATGCAGAACGGCTCCCGCCCGCTCCCGGCCCGGGCACCGAAGTAGCCGCGCTCAAGCCATTCCCGGTACCAGCGGCCCTCGGTGCCCAGATGGTCGTACGCGGGCGGCATCTCGGCGCTCGGAGTAGCGATCATCGTCTCGTCCAGCCCGGTCATCAGGCAAGCGAGTGTAGGGGCTCTCCCCGCCATCCCGACCGTGCCGGAATGGTCGGACGGACGACTAGAGGATCGGGGTGATGAAGGACTTGTCCGCGGAGGCGATCAGCCGGGCCGGATCCGGATCCATCGCCCGGCGTTCGGGCAGCGCGTAGTACGCCTCGTCCTTCTCGTTCCAGTCCTCGGGCCCGTCGTAGCTCAGGATCCACACGAACCGGTCGCCATCGCGGTCCACCCATGCCCCGTCGACGCGGTACCCCTCGCGCCGGCGGAGCGGCGCCACGCCGCGGGTCCAGGCGTCGACGAAGTCGTCGAGCCTCCCTTCCTGGATCGTGTAGATGCGAAGCTGGGACGGCACGTGAAAGCTAGGCCGAGCGTTCCTTCGGCTGCTTCGCCTGCTTCTCCCGGGGCACCAGGGTGGGAACGACGCCCCGCAACACGACGCCCTCGTCGATGACGCACTTCGTGACGTCCTTGCGCGACGGCAGCTCGTACATGACGTTCAGCAGGACCTCCTCCAGGATGGCGCGCAGCCCGCGCGCCCCGGTGCCCCGCAGCTGGCACTGGTCGGCGATGGCCTCCAGCGCGTCGTCCTCGAACACGAGCTCCACGCCGTCGAACTCGAAGAACTTGCGGTACTGACGGATGAGGGCGTTCTTCGGCTTCGTCAGGATGTCGATCAGCGCCTGCCGGTCGAGGTTGTGCACGTTGGTGATGACGGGAAGGCGGCCCACGAACTCGGGGATAAGGCCGTACTTCAGCAGGTCCTCGGGAAGGACGTGGCGGAAGATCTCACCGAGGTCCTTCTCCTCGATGCGTCGCACGTCGGCGCCGAAGCCGACGCCCTTCCTTCCGATCCGGGACTCGATGATCCGCTCGAGCCCGGCGAACGCCCCACCGCAGATGAACAGGATGTTCGTGGTATCGATCTGGATGAACTCCTGGTGAGGGTGCTTGCGGCCACCCTGCGGAGGAACGGATGCGGTGGTCCCCTCCAGGATCTTGAGGAGCGCCTGCTGAACACCCTCGCCGCTCACGTCCCGGGTGATCGAAGGGTTTTCGCTCTTGCGAGCGATCTTGTCCACCTCGTCGATGTAGATGATCCCGGTCTCGGCCTTCTTCACGTCGTAGTCGGCCGCCTGGATGAGCTTCAGGAGGATGTTCTCGACGTCCTCCCCGACGTATCCGGCCTCCGTGAGCGCCGTCGCGTCGGCGATGGCGAACGGGACGTTAAGCATGCGCGCGAGGGTCTGGGCGAGCAGCGTCTTGCCGCATCCGGTGGGCCCGAGCAGCAGGATGTTCGACTTCTGAAGCTCCACGTCGTCGCCGGACGCACCA
>JACDCJ010000028.1 GCA_013817655.1 Actinosomnolentus pattersoniae (SeqCode) | reverse complement strand
ATAGTAACGAGGCGATCTCGTTGAAACGGTCGACGGCTTCGCCGGGGGAAGCGAGCTTGGAGGAGGGGCCATGACGAAGAAGCGAGTTAGCGCGAACCGGCCCTGGGAGGCGATGGTCGGCTACTCCCGAGCGGTTCGCTCCGGGGACACGATCGAGGTCAGCGGGACGGCCGCGGCAGACGCGGACGGCGGAATCCTGGCCCGTGGCGATGTCTACGGACAGACGCGCGAGGCGCTGCGGGTCATCGGCGAGGCGCTCGAGGAGCTTGGGAGCTCTTTCGAGGACGTCGTGCGAACCCGCGTGCTGCTCTCCGACATCGGCCGCTGGGAGGAGGCGGGCCGTGCCCACGGCGAGGTGTTCGCCGGCATTCGCCCGGCGAACACGACCATGGCCGTCACCGGGTTCATCGATCCACAGATCCTGGTGGAGATCGAGGCCACGGCCGTCGTCGACCCGGAGCGATAGCGCTGCCGGGGGTAAACTGGTTACATGGATCTGAGCGCAACGACCGAGCTTCTCGGCGTCACGAAGCGCGCCGCCCAGAAGGCCATCCAGCTTGCATCCCGGGACGGCAAGGAGGCCTTCCTTCGCCTGCGCGTCACGGCGGGGGGATGTTCCGGGTTCGGCTACAAGCTGTCTTTCGAGTCCGGCTCAGACCCCGGCGACCACGTCGTCGAGGCGCACGGCCTGAAGGTGCTCATCGACTCCAAGAGCGCGCCGATCGTGGCTGGGTCCACCCTTGAGTTCAGCGACGCCATGCTCGGGGGGGGCTTCAAGGTGAACAACCCGCAGGCGGTCCACGAATGCGCATGCGGCGAATCCTTCTCCATCTGAGGCGCGCTGCTAAGCTCCGGTAGGACCCCGACGCTGGAGCGCGCGTGAAACCACTTGCTTGCCGTCACTCGAGATCGCTGCTCGCCTTCCTGCTCATCTCGCTGATCGCACAGGCGCCGGCAATGGCGAAGGCCGGGGAGGGGAGGCCCTCACCGTCGCGTCCCCCGGCCTGTGCCCCCGCATGGGCCCGGATGACCACGCCGAACGCCTCGGCGAAGAGCTTCCTCTACGGCATCGATGGCACCTCGGCCAACGACGTATGGGCCGTGGGGGAGTGGGCCGACGAGGATTTCCTCGTCCAGACCCTCGTAGAGCACTGGAACGGGAGCGCGTGGAGCGTGGTCCCGAGCCCCAATGTGGGGGGAGGTACCAACGGCCTTCGTGGCGTCACCGCCGTGTCGCCGAGCGCGGCCTGGGCGGTCGGGGAGACCGTCGTCTCCGCAGACGGCAGCCATACGCTCGTGGAGCGATGGAACGGGAGCGCCTGGGTCGTCGAGGCGAGCCCGAACGTGGGGCCCGGAGACAACGTGCTGACCGCCGTCTCGGCGTCGAGCGCATCGGACGTCTGGGCGGTGGGGAGCTACCTCGACGCCGGCACCGAGACCTACCGGACGCTCGCCCTACACCGGAACGGGACAGCCTGGAGCGTCGTGCCGACTCCCAACGTCGGCACGGCGGGCAGTTATCTGACGGGTGTCACGGCCCGAACCTCCTCCGACGCCTGGGCCGTCGGGCACTCGATCGATGTCGCCAGCGGCCGCTTGAAGACGCTGGTGATGCGCTGGAACGGGACTGCGTGGAGCCTGGTACCGAGCCCAAACCCGTCATCCTCGGGCGACAACGTCCTCAGTTCGGTGGCCGCCTCCTCGTCCACCGCGGCGTGGGCGGTGGGCTACCAGCGAACGACGATCACCCAGAACCTGGCCCTCCGGTGGAACGGCTCGGCGTGGTCGGCGACCGGGACCCCCAACCCGGGGTCGACCGATAATTCCCTGTCGGGCGTGGCCGCGATCGGCGGTGCCGACGTCTTCGCGGTCGGAACGTACAGCGGCGGAGGCGTGCGGCATCCGGCGGCGCAGCACTGGGACGGCACTTCCTGGCGCACGGTCTCCACGCCGACGTTGCCCTCGGCGAACTCGGGATACGTGAACAACGTGCTCGCGTCCGCAAGCGCGATCGACGGGCAGGTCTGGGCGGCGGGACAGCACTTCGAGAGCGACCAGGGGAACGAGACGCTGGCCGAGCGGATCTGCCCCGTGCGGGTCCTCGACTCCGGGTTTTCACCGTCCTCGGGCACCGTTCGCTACGGCGAGACCGTTTCGTGGAGTTTTCCCGCCACGAACGCCCAGAGCCACTCCATCGCGGACGACTCGGGCCTCGTTCTGTTCGCCTCGGGCACGAGGGCCCCAGGGTCCTCGTTTGCCTTCGACTACATCGCCGGGGGTTCCTACCCGGTGGTCGACGCGACCACCGGAAAGAGAGGCACCATCAAGGTGAATCCCGGCGTCACCCCCGCGAGCGGCGGAACCGGCACGCAGTTCACGGTCACCTGGTCCTCGGCGTCCGCCCCGTCGGGTTACGTCTTCGACTCGCAGATCAAGCGCCCGGGCTCGAGCCAATGGTCGGACTGGAAGGTCGGGAAGACCGGGACCAGCTCGACGTTCGTACCCGACTCGGGGCAGGGAGAGTATTCCTTTAGATCGAGGATGCGAAAGACGAGCAACGGGGCCGCCTCGGGCTGGTCTCCCGCGGTTTCAGTCCAGGTGAACTGAACGGCTCAGTCTTCGGGCCGGACGGACCGCAGCTTGCCGATCCCTTTGACCTCGAAGAGACGCAGGTCGCTCTCGATCCAGGGCGACCGAACGTCGGCGTCGGCCAGGACGGACGTCCAGAGACGCTCGGGAAGCTCAGAGGTGGTGTCCGGGCCGAACAGGGAGTCCCACGCGGGTCCGGCGAGGAACTCCGACTTGGCACTCGCGGGCGCGTCCGAGTCGGGCGTGAGGAGTTCGAATCCGGAGTGCTCTTGCGCGTACCCCGGGGCCCACCGCCAGAACCTCGGGGGGGCGCTTATGAGGACCGCGGCCTGTTCGACGGCGCCCGCGGATCTGGCCAGGGCCATCTTCACGACGTCGGCGATGACTCCCTGTGCGAAGCCCGCGTGATCCTCACCACGTGGATGCCAGGCGATCTCGGCCGCGAGCTGCGGTGTCCTCGTCCGGGCCGCCACGACGATGTCACACGGCTGCGCGAGTAGGCCGGACCCGGATAGCCGCGTGTCCACCGACACGAGCTCGGTCCTGCCGTACTGGAGGGCGCGGCGGAACGACGCCTGAAGGTCCGTCTCGAACACTAGCTTGGCCGCGTTGGCCGAACGAGCGGCGACCCCGAGATGGTTAACCAGCGCCTGCACCTCTCCGGCGGCCGCCAGCAAGGCGGCCTGTACCGCCTCGGGCTCGAGCATCTAGCGCCATTCCCGGTGCACCGAGGGAGCCTAGCAATACCAGCACCCGGTTGAAAGCACCGGCCCCGTCCAGCCCGGCCCCTATACTTCCCTCCACAATGCCCTCCTCGGCGGACAAGACCCAGTGGAGCGACCTGTACAACGAGGTCGTCACCACCGGGCTGTGCACTGGCTGCTCCGCCTGCGTGGTCGTCTGCCCCTTCCACGTGCTGGGATACGAGGACGATCGGCCGTTCCAGCTCTTGGACGAAGGCCCGGACCATTGCTCGCATGGCGACCGCGGCTGCGACATCTGCACCCGGGCGTGCCCTCGTTTCCGAGAGTGGGAGCCGGAGCTCGACCGCATGCTCTTCGGCCGCACCCGCCTCCCCGAGGAGATCATCGGGGTGCACCGCGACGTGGTCCTGGCCCGGGCGACGGATGCAGGGGTTTTGGCTCAGGGGCAGGACGGCGGCGTGGTCTCGGCGCTTCTCATCTGGGGTTTGCAGACAGGTCAGATCGACGGCGCCCTGACTGCCAGGCTCTCCGAGGAGCGCCCCTGGGACTGCGAGCCGACCGTGGTCACCGATGCCGAGGGCGTGCTCGCGACGGCGGGGTCTCGGTACACGTACTCGGCCAACCCGCTGGCGCTGGTGCGGGCGGCCGAGATGGGACTCTCCAAGCTGGCCCTCGTGGGGATGTCGTGCCAGGCGAGCGTGACCGGGGCGCTCGAGGCGCGGCGCGTCAACAAGTGGCGGCGCAAGATCGCTTGGACGTTCGGTCTCCTCTGCTCGAAGACCTTCACCTACGAGGGGCTCAACCAGGTGATCGCGCAGGAGCGGCTCGGCCTCGAGCTGGACGACATCGTCCGCGTGAACGTGAAGGGGAAGCTGCTGTTCTACACGCGGGACGGAGAGGAGCACCAGTACTCACTGAAGGCCGCTCACGAGTTCACGCGGCCGGGGTGCAAGATGTGCCCGGACTTCGCGGCGGAGCACGCCGACCTGTCCTTCGGTGGCTTGGGTCAGAACGACGGCTGGACGCTCACCGTCATCCGCACCGAGCGCGGCGAGGAGATCTGGCGCCAGGCCCTGGAGGCCGGCGTGATCGACTGGCGCCCCGGCCGCGAGGACCCGGCGGCGGTCGCGCTCATGGACAGGCTCGCCGCGAAGTCGCGGAAGCGCTGGCCGGTCGGGTCGATTCCCTCCGACTGGGCGAGTTCGGGGGCGCTCCCCGCGACAGAGGGCGCGAGCGAGCCGCTGGGTTGACCGCTAGTCGGGGGCGGCCGCTACTCGGGGGCGGCGAAGTCGAGAACGAAGGGATGATCCTTTTCCACGGCACCCACCTGGGCGGCCCCACCCGGTGAGCCGATGCCGCTGATCTCTTCGTTGAAGAACTCGGCGTTGACCGGCGTGTAGTTCTTCCATTCGGCGGGGACGTCGTCCTCGTAGAAGATGGCGGTCACTGGACAGACGGGCTCGCAGGCTCCGCAGTCCACGCACTCGTCGGGATGTATGTAGAGCATCCGGCCGCCCTCGTATATGCAGTCGACCGGGCACTCGTCCACGCATGCTCGGTCCTTGACGTCGATGCAGGGCTCGCAGATCGTGTAGGTCATCGGATATAACCCCTTTCCACCGTGCTCACCGTGGAAATAGCATACCCCTCACGCGAGTCAACGCAACCCACCTCACCGCTCGACCGCCGTCGAGGGGGCCGCGGCGAGCGCCGTTCCCAGGATGGAGGAGAAAGTGTCGAGCACCGGAACCGGGTAGCAGACGACCAGGTCGGCGCCCGCCGAGCGATACGACGATTGGCGCTCGAGCCACCCCTCCCGGCCTCCCATGACCGTGAGCGCACGGACGAGCGCCTCCGGGACATCGCCGCTCCGCCCGGAGCGGAACGCCCGGGATGCGGCGTTTGCTTCCTCGCCAAGCCCCATCGCCTCCATCTGCCGTCGGTAGTGCGGCACGGCCGCGTACCGGCCCGTTATCTCGCGTAGCCCCTCCACAGCAACCGCCTCCTCGAGGCCGAGGCTGGCGCGAACGTAGACCGAGACCGTCACCGTCCCGGGGTCGCGCCCGGCCGCCTCCCCGGCCTCGTCGAGGATCCTTCGCGCGGTCGCCACCCGATCCGGCGTGCACCAGTTCAAGATGACGCCGTCGGTGACGGCACCCGCCAGCGCCAGCATGCGGTCACCGAGAGCCGCCAGCCAGATGGGGGGGCGGTGCGGTACATCCAGCTCGAGTGCGGACAGGGCCTTCCTCACCTGTTCCACGTACGCCCTGACCTGATCGATGGAGTCACCATCCGAGCCGGCCGAACCGCCGCCGTCGGAAGGCGACCCGGAGCCGATCCCGAGGATGAGACGGCCTCCGGAGGATTCCTGGACCGTGGCCGCGGCCATTGCGGTCGTCTCGGGCGTGCGGCGGCGGATCGTCACGACGCCGGTCCCGAGCAGCACTCGAGTCGTCGCCCCGGCGAATCCCGCCAGCGTCGAGAAGGCCTCGCGGCCCCGGATCTCCGGGACGAACACGGCCGCATACCCCGTCTCCTCCGAAGCCCGCACCACCTGGACGGCCCGGTCCCAGGGCAGTGGATCCCGAATGGCAAGCGCGGTTCCACGAAAACGCCCCGGACCCACGGAGGGATCTGCGGTCATGCCGCCATGGTCCCATGCCGGGGATGGGCGAGCCGGGGATGACCGCTGTGTCGGGCGAACGGGGGCTGGCTCTGCCTCGCTGATGCCGGCCCGCGGTTGATTCGCCCCGGTTCCAACCGCCTTAACCATCTCTTGTACGGGTCCTTGCCTCGCTTTGCCCTTCGCTCATTCAACTCTCAGGTCCTGAGGCCGATGCTTAGGGAACACAGCGGAAAGAGAAGGTGAACGTGAGGAGGACGAACGGCTCGCGGCGTCCGGTGCGCAAACGCGTACTGATCTACAGCCACGACACGTATGGCCTCGGCCATCTGCGGCGGTGTCTCTCCATCGCGGCCACCCTCAGCAGCTCGCCCGCCGCTCCATCCATCCTGATCGCGACCGGCTCGCCCCGGACCCAGGCTTTCGAGTTCCCCCCCGGGTGTGACTCCATCAAGCTCCCGGCCGTAACGAAGACCAGGGAGGGGAAATACCTGCCCCGGACGCTTCGCCTGCCCCTGGCCGACGTGGTGGCGGTTCGAGCGGAGATGCTCCGGGCGGCCGCCAGGAGCTTCCGACCCGATCTCGTGCTGGTGGATCACGCTCCGCTCGGCATGCAGGGAGAGTTGCGGCCCCTCTTCGAGGAGGTCGCCAGGTGGCCGCGGAAACCTCGGGTGGTACTGGGGCTGCGGGAGGTCATCGACGAGGCCGACCGCGTTCGCGAGGAGTGGGATCGAGCCGGGGCGTGGACGGCCCTCGAACGCATCTACGACCGCGTGCTCGTGTACGGAGACCCGCACGTCCTGACCACCGCCGACGAGCTCGGCCTCGCGAGCCGCTTCCCAGGAAAGGTCTCTTTCGTCGGCTACCTCGGTCGTCCCATCCCGGGTCCTCCGAGCGGGCCGGGAGAGCCGAAGATCGTCGTGACCACCGGAGGCGGCGGGGACGGGCAGGACGTCCTTAGGGCCTATGCCGCATTCCTCGAGTCCTTGGACCGCCCCGCTCGGTTCCGGTCCGTCGTCGTGACGGGCCCGTTCGTGTCCTCCCGCCGGCGACAGGAGATCTCCGGACGATACGCGGCGCTTCGCCATCCCGTGGACGTCGTGACCTTCACAGACCGGATGGAACAGATGATCGGAAGCGCCCGGGGGGTCGTGTCGATGGCGGGTTACAACACCGTCGTCGAGATCCTGTCGGCGGGAGTCCCGGCCCTCCTGGTTCCCCGCCAGCGCCCCCGCCTCGAGCAGGCGATCCGAGCCGCTCGCCTCGCCGGGCTGGGAACGGTGGAGGCCTGCACGGCCGATGCCTGCACGCCGGAGCGACTCGCGAGGTTCGTGGCGCGCGCGATGGCCGAGGCGCCGAAGCCGGCTCCGGTCTCGCTCGACGGACTCGAGCGGACGGCGGAGGAGCTCCTGCACCTCCTGGACCGCCCGAAGGAGCCCATTTGGGGCTCGAGGGAGGATCATCGTGTCGCCATCGGCTGACGCCCGGTCCGGCCTTCGAGTCGGGTACGTGCTGAAGAAGTATCCGCGGCTCTCGGAGACGTTCATCCTCGACGAGATCCTCGCCCTCGAGGCCGCCGGCGCCCATGTGTCGATCTTCTCCCTTCGGCTTCCCGACGACGGGCGGTTCCACCACGAGCTCGCGCGAGTCGCGGCGCCGGTCCGCTACCTGCCCGCATTCGGGTCGAGCTCCGCGCTGAGCGCGTTCCGCACGCTCTCGGAACTCGGCCCGGGCGGCACCTTTCGGCTCGAGCGGGCGCTCCGGTTCGTGGATCGCCTTCCGGAGGGGGTCAGGACACCGCTGCTCGTGCAGGCGCTTCACCTCGCGGATGCCGCACGAGCAGAGCGCGTCGATCACCTTCACGCCCACTTCATGACCGTCGCGGCGCACGCGACCTACCTGGCACATCTCCTGACGGGAATCCCCTTCACCGTCACCTCGCACGCGAAGGACATCTATCGGGATGGCGTGGACCCCGGCGTCTACTCGGAGGTCGCGGCCGCCGCCCGGGCCCTGGTCACGGTGTGCGGCGCGAACCGCTCGTACATACGCGAGAAGCTCCTGACGAGCCCCGGTCCCAGAGTGGAGGTCGTCTACAACGGGATCCCTCTCGAGGACATCCGCCCGAACGGGGCCCCCCGCGACCCTCGCCTCCTTCTGGCGGTGGGCCGGCTGGTCGAGAAGAAGGGGTACCACATCCTTCTCCAGGCCTGCCGCCTCCTCCTCGACCGGGGGATCGACTTCCGATGCGTGATCGTCGGCGACGGCGACCAGTGGCCGCGCCTGGAGGCGGATCGAGCCCGGCTCGGGCTGGAGGACCACGTCCATATGGGCGGGTCCGTCCCTCGCGCCGCGATCCTGGAGCGCATGGCGCGTGCCCGCGTCCTGGTGGCGCCGTGCGTCACGGGAACGGATGGCAACCGCGATGCTCTTCCCACCGTCGCCCTGGAAGCGCTCGCGCTGGGGCTGCCCGTCGTCTCCACTCCCGTTGGCGGCATTCCGGAGATCTTCGACCACGAGGGGCAGGGCCTCTTCGTCCCCGAGGGCGACCCGGTCGCGCTCGCGGCGGCTCTGGAGCGGTTGCTGGGCGACGGTGCGCTCTGGACCCGGCTGTCCCGCTCGGGCCGCGAGAGGGCCGAGTCCAGGTTCGACCGGCGCAAGAACCTCCCCCGCCTGCTCGAACTGTTCTCTGCCGGCGGGCGGCAGGCATCCCTCGCGAGGGCGTCCGCATGAGGATCTTCCACGTCTGCGCGGACGCCGGCATCCCACCGGACGGCACGAAGGGCGCCTCGGTCCATCTGCGGTCGATCGCGGCGGGGCTTCGCCGCCTCGGCCACGACGTGACCATGTTCACCGCTCGGCGGTCCGCCGGGGAGGCCGGTCTGCCGGTGCCAGCCCGGGTCCTGAGCGGGGACGCCTCCATTCGAGAAGCGGCCCGAAAGATCGGGGCTCCCGACCTCGTCTACGAGCGGTACACGCTGGGTCACGCACGGGGCCTGGCTGCGGCCCGGGCCTTCGGGTGTCCGTTCACGCTGGAGGTGAACGCTCCCCTGGTGCTCGAGGCCGGCAGGCACCGTCCGGAGACCGTCCATCCGGAGGACGCGCGCACCGAGGAACTGCTGTTTCGCGAGGCCGATGTCGTGTTCGCGGTGTCGGAACCTCTGCGTAGGCATGTCGCCGGCATCCGGGGCACGAACGAGGGAACCGAGGTGCTTCGCAACGGATGCGATCCCACGTTGTTTCCGGTCCCCGCTCGGCTCGACCGTGCCCTGGGCGACGTTCTCGTCTTCCTTGGCCATCCCAAACCTTGGCACGGCGCGGAGGCCCTTCCCGTCCTGCTCGCCGAGCTGGTCCGGCGTGGCCGGGATCCCCTTCTTTTGCTGATCGGCGGGGGCGACGGCGCCGACCAAGTCCTCGAGGGCGCCCGCCTTCGCGGGGTCGGCAGGCGGGTGATCATCTCCGGACCCGTCCGCCATGAAGCGGCCGCGCGGCTGCTCACGCTTGGAACCGTGGCGGTGGCTCCATATTTTCCCGAGTCCTTCTTCTATTTCTGCCCGCTGAAAGTCATCGAGTCGATGGCGGCAGGCGTCCCAACCGTCAGCTCGGCAATCGGCGACATCCCCACCATCGTCGGTGACACGGGGATGCTGGTTCCGCCGGGCGACCCGCGCGCGCTGGCCGATGCGGTGGAACGCGTGCTGGTGGACGAGGGTCTCCGCCGGAAGCTGGGCTCGGCCGCCAGGGAACGGGCTATTCGTCGGTTCTCCTGGGAAAGCGCCGCACGCCGCATAGAGCGGGCCGCGTGCTCGGTTCTGCAGGAGGCGGCCTCGTGACGTGGGTCCCGCAAAGCTTCAGGGGAGTCTCGCTGGGGACCGTCCGGGAGACGTTCCGGACGTTCCGGCCGGCCCTGCGCGGGCAGTCCCTCGGTCTCGCGTCCTCCTTCCTCCTCACGTTGCTGGTGACGGGGCTCGAGCTCCTTCGGCCGTGGCCGATCAAGTTCATCTTCGATCGCGTCCTCATCCCGCAGACGGGTCAGCCCGGCGCGTTCGGGCTCTCCCCACAGGGCACGCTAGTGGCGGCCGCGGGCGCCACGCTCCTCATCTCCGTCCTTCTCGGTACGCTCGTCCAGCGATCGACGATCGTCGCGGCGCAGGTCGGACGAAAGGCGACGGTCCGGATCCGCCGGCAGGTGTTCGAGCACCTGCACAAGCTCGCGTTCCCCTTCCATCACACGAGCCGAACGGGAGACCTCCTCGTGCGACTCATGGGCGACGTAAACATGATCCGCGACGCCCTCTTCGCGTCCTGGGTGAACATCGTGGGGCGCGGAACCCTGTTCCTGGGCACGGCCGTGATCATGTTCCTCCTCGAGCCGTGGCTGGCGCTCCTCGCCCTGTACCCCCTCCCCCTGCTGGGCCTCGAGCTGGGGCGGTCGTCACGCAAGCTCAGCGAGGTCGCCCGCAAGCAGCGTCGTCGCGAGGGGGATGCGGCTTCGTTCGCCGCCGAGTCGCTTCGGCAGATCCGCGTGGTCAAGGCCTACGCCGCCGAGGACAGGGCGACCCGCATGTTCTCCAAGGACAGCAGGTCGGGGGAGCGGGCCGGCGTGCAGGCGGCGCGGATCACCGCCCACATGGAACGCATGACCGAGATCCTCACCGGAGCCGGCCTCGCCATGGTGCTGTTCGTTGGGGCGAGCTGGACCGTCTCCGGGCGACTCACGGCCGGGGAGCTGCTGGTGTTCGTCTCCTACGCCCGCTCGCTGTACAAGCCACTCCGGAAGGTCTCGAACGAAGGGACGCGGCTTTCGAAGGCCACAGCTTGCGCGGGACGGGTGCTCGAGGTGCTTCGGATGTCCCCCGAGAGCTTCGGTGTCGGCCGCCCGGCGCCCGAGTTCCGGGGAGCCCTCGCCCTCGAGGATGTCCACTACCGCTACGCGGACGGAAACGAGGCTCTTCGCGGGATCACCGTCGCCTTCGAACCGGGTGGCCTGGTCGTCGTCAGCGGCCCGAACGGGTCGGGGAAGTCCACCCTGCTCTCCGTCCTCCTGCGCCTGTTGGTTCCCACGAGCGGTCGGGTCCTGCTCGACGACGAACCCATCGAGGGTTTCGAGCTCGAGTCCTACCGGAACCGCTTCGCGTACGTGCCGCAGGACACGCAGCTGTTCGGCGCGACGATAAGAGAGAACATCCTGTACGGGCGGCCGGACGCCGCGGAGGCCGAGATCCGCGCCGCCGCCAGAGCAGCGCTTTTCGATGGCGTCGCGGCTCGCCTTCCCGGCGGCTACGACGCTGTCCTCGGCGAGGACGGTGCCACGCTTTCGGGCGGCGAGGCACGTCGGCTCATGCTGGCCCGGGCCGCCCTCCGTCACGCACGCGTCCTCCTGCTGGACGAGCCCCTCTCTGGCCTGGACCCCGAGGCCCGGCGCCTCGTCGGGCTGGCGATACGCCGCATCGCGGCGGGGCGAACCACCATCGTCGTGAGCCACGGTCCGGCGTCGGAACTGGACCCCGATCTGATCCTTCGCATGGCGGAGGGTCGTGTGCGGTCTGTGGAAGCCGTAAGCCGCGCGACAGACGACATCCCGGAGGCGCCGCAGACGGTAATTCGTCTCGACCAGCGGCGGGTGAGCTCGTGAGCGCGATGCCCGCTACCCAGGCGGGAGCCGGCGCGGCCGACGCCTCCGCCCTGCTCTCCGTCGCGTCCGCCGGCGCCTTGCTGCGGGCCTCGGGCCTCCCGGTGACCGGGGTGGAGGTCACCTACGTCAGGCTGAAGCCGGGACAGAGCGCCCTCGTGGGATACCTGGTCGAAGGCACCGGCCCCAACGGTGAGCCGGTGTCGGTCCCCGGGTATGTCCGGGTCTCCACGCCGGCCCGCGCCCGAGAGCTCGTGAGCAAGTGGCGCCGGATGCGACCCACTCCCTCGCCGCTCGGCGAGGGAGTCAGGCTTCTTGACGACGATCGAAGCGTCCTCTTCCTGTTCCCGAACGACGCCGCGCTCCCCGGGCTCCGCTTCGCGAGCTCGATGCAGAAGCTGAAGCGAATCCTCTCCCAGCTCGAGGCGGTGGCGCCTCCAGGACAGAATGTTCGGGCCAGGGGCTCGTTCCTCACTCCCGTCCGGTACAAGCCCGAGCGGCGCTTCATCGCCGCAGCCCGGCTACGGATTCGAGGCGAAACGACGCGGCAAGCAGAGCAGCGCTCGGTCTTCCTCCGTTTCTTCCCCGACGCCCGGGGGGCCACCATCGCGAGGACCGCGGCCGCGCTCCGGAGTGGACGATCGCCCGTGCCCGTTCCCACTCCCCTCGGGACGGCCATGGAGGGGAGGCTGTTCGTCGAGGAGGCGGTGGCCGGCGAGGAGATCATTCCGGCCGTCCTGGACGGACGCGCCGACGCCTTGGGCGTCGTCGAGGCGCTCCGCAGCCTGCACGTGTCCCATGCCCTGCTTCCGGCTCGACGCTCGCCGCGAAATCTCCTCGCCTCCCTCGAGGCCGGGTGGGCCGCCATCGAATGGATCCACCCAGGGGCCGCCGCTCGGGTTCGGCCCGTCATCGAGCGGCTCGAGCGCACGATCCCAACAGGCGTGCGTTGCCGCCCGATCCACGGGGACCTTCACCTCCATCAGATGCTTACCGGGCCTCATGGACCGGTGTTCGTCGATCTCGAGCGAGCCGCGATGGGCGATCCGCTGCAGGATCTGGGGGGGCTCGTGGCCCACCTCCTGGTGCTTGGCGACGAGCGGCCGGATGAGCGTGCGAACGTCCGGGCCTTCCAGGATGAGGTCACCGACGCGTACCTCCGGCACGTCCCCCGGCGCGACAGGGAAGACCTCGGATTCTTCGTCGGGGTCGCCCTTCTCGAGCGCGCCTTGCTGCCCTACCGGCACGGGCGCGAAGACCGCAAGGAGCGCGCGGCGGGGATTCTGGCCCTCGCCTCTTCGGTGCTACCGACTCGACCGGACCGCCCGAAGCCCAGACCCGGGGCCGAAGCGCCCCGGTCCCCCAGCTTCTTCAGCCGTTCGGATCCGCGTTTGCCGCGACTGCCCGGCTACCGGTGGGAGGTCTTCTATCCGTGGCGAGCGGCCCTCTGGCCCGGCTACGCAGAGAACCCGCAGGGAGCCAAGGCATACGGGGTGTACGACCGCGACAT